>NZ_JAYGHR010000075.1:0-99454 GCF_034932365.1 Limnoraphis robusta BA-68 BA1
ACGCGCACATCCAAAGTGTTGAGCTAACACCTGGATTTGCTCGTCCGTAGGGTATAGACTGACTTTTACCGCTTGTCGCTTCATCTAAACTCCTCCAAATATCGACCTATTACTATTATATATATATATTACAGTAACGTTATTCTGCAAATATTTGGCGACTCCTGATATAGCAGAGAAAGAGTTGATTAGGACACTGTTTTTCTGTCAAATCCTTTTATGATAAAGGTTTCAATTCTGTCTCCTGTCTCGGTGTCTCCTGATTTCTGCTATATATCTCTTTCCTCGCCTTACGGCATTGGTCGGAGATACAATCGTCGCCGCCCGCCTTATATCCCGCCACTGATTCGGAGTACCGAATTCAGTGGGGGACTTACGGCGAATCAGTTAACGGTTGAACTCAGCTTATTTTTGTTCGGGGTGAGAGGTTGCCGGTGTTGTCGCTCCCAAGGTATTAATAGCGGAAATGAGCTGATACAATCGTCCGATATCGAGTTGATTAAAATGCAGCACCAAACGGGGTAAATGTTCGGTTTCATCTCCGGCTTCTGCGGCTAAGGCTAGAGATTTTTCAATTTTGCCTTGAACGAGGATATCACTAAACTCGGTATTGAGTTTTTCGAGAGCATCATCCGATAACTCAGATTTGAGGCGAATTACCAGCAGTTCCTGCACATAGCGACTGGAGTGATAAACCCGATAAAAATCTGAGATGGCTTTACAAGCGGTTTCAATGTTATCGGTAATCGTGTAAATACTGGGATCATCGCGTGAGATTAATCGCCGTCGCAGCAATTGTTTTTCGACAAAGGCGTGCCAATCATGCCAATAATCCCCACCGGGATGATCAATTAAAACCAAGGGTGACGGGCCGAATTTTCCGGTTTGGGCTAAAGTTAAGCACTCAAAGGTTTCATCAAGGGTACCAAATCCCCCAGGAAACATGGCTAAAGCATCGCTTTCCCGCAGAAAAAACAGTTTGCGGGTAAAAAAGTATTTAAAGTTGATTAGTTTGCGATCGCCTTCGATGAAGGGATTGGAGGATTGCTCAAAGGGAAGCTGAATGTTCAAACCAAAGGAGTGTTCAGCACTAGCGCCTTCATTTCCGGCTTGCATAATTCCGCCCCCAGCGCCTGTGAGAACCATAAAGCCTTGTTGAGTGACGCAACGGGCAAAATCCGCCGCCATTTGATATTCTTCGGCTTCTGGTGAAGTTCGCGCCGAACCAAAGATCGATATTTTGCGAACGTGGCGATAGGGATAAAAGATTTGGAAGCCTCGTTCGAGATCTAACAGTGAGGCTGAGAGAATTTTCCAGTCTAGGGTGTCAAATTCTTCTCCTGCCATGCGAACGACACTAGAGAGCGATCGCGAAATCCATTTTTCATGCTTCAAGCTCGGAAGCTGTTGAATCAGTTGCAACAATTCGGCTTGCAGAGAATCGGTCGTCAGGCTAGTTCCGGAGGAATCCATACAGTTTTCCAAACAAACAACGATGACGCGCCCCAGACTTATAGTTCTAAGGCGCGACCCCATGTAGTAGCTCTTAAGAACTCAGACTTGCTTTACCTCATGGCTACACGCCTATATGTTTTGAACATTAAAGGTGTTTTTCTAAAGTTTTCGCCAGTGTCGTTTTGGGAACCGCACCGACCACCATATCCACTCTCTGACCTCCTTTGAAAATCATCAAGGTGGGGATACTGCGAATTCCGTACTGCTTGGCGATGTTGGGATTCTCATCTGTATTGAGTTTTACCACTTTGAGTTGGCCTGCAAACTGTTGGGCTATTTCCTCAACGACGGGTGCCACCATGCGGCAAGGGCCGCACCAAGGTGCCCAAAAATCTACTAATACGGGCACCTCGCTTTCTAGCACTTCCTTAATGAAACTAGCATCTGTAACTTGGGGGGCTGCTGACATGCCTAAAAATCCTTATACACGTCGTACATTTTAACTTTCCTTGCGCTCACACAAGGCGGAGCCGAACTTAAATATCTGCTTTCTTGAGATTACCATTCTCAGGCGCAGTTGATTGTTATTCTCTCCGAATTGCTTGGGGCAGGTTTGGCAAGGATACGTGATCGCAACAGAAACTGTTACTACACCTAGCCTCAATTAGCTATAGCCATCGTGGGGGAATCCAATCTTGTGTTCCTCCTGATGGCTCTCCAAGTATTTGGAAAACTTGGGGTTGGCAACTTTGACGTTCCTCGCCGTCAAACGGACGAGGATTCTTAGTTCAACGATAGAACTTTTCTTTCCCAACACTTGGTTAGAAAACAAAGCGGTTCCCGTCTTTACCAAGCGTACTAGAATACTGATTACTCAGTCTAGTGTTCCGCCGCGCTCCGACGTACTGAAGGGTTTTTGAAGTTTGCACCTTGAGCAATTAATCAAACCCTATTCGGGAATAGAGCTATGTTTATAGTGGTTCTTGCCACCCACTCGCTCTCCTAACTTTGGCTTTTCAAGTACACAGAGGCTAGCACTCAATGGTAGCTTGTGGAAGAGGAAGCAAACTTTCGATGCCAATTTGATTCTACCAAGATGTTGCACTAATTTTCAATTCGGTGACTCCGTTGAGTGAACGGTAAGACTTGATAGTTATTGGGGTTAGTATATTTTACTCCAGATTTGGACGATTAATCTCTGTATATGAATTACAGATTTCTTGAGTAAAGACTTGCATCAATCAACAGGGTATGCTTATCTTAAGAGCAGGATCACTTGTTTTGTGGGCTTATCGAACGTTTTTCCGGCCGGATTAACTCATGTTGTAGATTGTTCTGGACTTCTGCCGCTAAGGCTTGATGAAGTCATAAGAAACCGCCCGAACAATAGTCCAGGCGGAGTGTGGTGTGAGGAGTGAACGGAAACATACGTCTCCGCTTTCTCTATTGTTACATTTTCTTCCAAATAATTCCAGTCGATCAACCCTAATTTTTACGACAAATTAACAAGTTTTGTCAAGGGGTCGTGGGACAGAGGGTAAAAACCCTCTATTTACCCATCCCGAGTTGTTGAGCTTTTTGATAAACTTTTCCTTCGGTGAGCAAGGAAGGGGCGATGACGACTTCTACTTGTTGCATCTCCCGAATGTTCTTGGCTCCTAGAGTTCCCATGCTGGTTTTCAAGGCGCCTAAGAGGTTATGAGTGCCATCGTCTAATTGAGCTGGCCCTCGTAAGATTTGCTCTAATGTTCCTGTCGTCCCAACTCGAATCCGAGTTCCCCGAGGCAAGACAGGACTCGGCGTTGCCATTCCCCAGTGAAAGCCATCTCCGGGGGCTTCTGCTGCCCGTGCAAAGGGTGAACCAATCATTACCCCATCAGCCCCACAGGCAATACATTTACAGATATCTCCTCCTGTAATTAAACCGCCATCGGCAATCACCGGAACATAACGGCCTGTTTCTTGATAATAATCTTCTCGGGCGGCTGCACAGTCAGCGACGGCTGTTGCTTGGGGTACACCCACGCCTAAAACGCCGCGAGAGGTACAAGCAGCACCTGGCCCAATTCCCACCAACACGCCAGCAGCCCCAGCTTTCATTAAATTCAGTGTGACTTCGTAGGTGACGCAATTTCCCAAAATCACAGGCATGGGCATCTCTTGACAAAACTGATGTAAGTCAAGAGGGGTTACAGACTCGGCTGACAGAAACGCAGTTGAAACAACCGTCGCCTGTACAAAAAATAAATCCGCCCCGGCTTCCGCGACTATTTTGCCATATTTGAGCGCTCCGGCGGGTGTTGCACTGACTGCGGCAATTCCACCTTGGGACTTAATTTGCTCAATCCGTGTTTTAATCAGTTCTGGTTGGATCGGTTCAGCATAGAGTTGCTGCATCAAGGAAACAAACTCGGTCTTGTCAACGGATGCAATTTGCTTTAAAACGGGTTCGGGGTCTTGATAACGAGTTTGAACCCCCTCTAAGTTCAACACGCCTAGCGCCCCTAATTGGCTGAGGAGAACGGCCATTTTGACATCGACGACTCCATCCATTGCACTGGCAATAATCGGGATTTCTCGTTCTATTCCGCCAATTGTCCATTGAGTATCCGCTAAACCGGGGTCAAGGGTGCGTGTTCCGGGAACTAAGGCGATTTCGTCAATACCGTAGGCTCTGCGGGCTGTTTTGCCTCGCCCAATGTTAATATCCACTTGAACTTTTCCCCGCAACTGTAGTATGCTCTGTTGACTTCAATTTTATAAAATATCCCTTGATTTTAATTGATATTAAGCTAAATTATCTCTCACTGAGGGAACCTATCGCCAATTAATCGCCGTAATATTTTCCCAAACTCTCAAACTCCGATGATTCCTTGGGCTTCGAGAACTTTTGCCACTCGTAGAATTAAAGCTTCGTTGTGCGGTGCGGCAATAATTTGCACGCCTAAAGGCAGTTGACCTAAATGTTTTACCGGAACTGATAAAACGGGTAAACCAATAAACGAAAGCGGTTGAGTATATAACCCTAAATGGGGACGCACTAACAATTCTTCGCCGCCGATGTTGATCTTTTCTTGACCGATTTTGGGTGCAACACAAGGCGTTGTTGGGGCTAACAGAATATCGACTTTCTGAAAGATTTCCTGCACCTGCTGTTGATACCAACGGCGAAATCGTTGGGCTTGATTATACCATGTTGCTGGAATTAATGCACCTGCTAAAAATCGATCTCGGGTGGCTGGATCAAAGTCTGGCGATCGCGATCGCAAATTTGCTAAATGGAAATGACTCCCTTCACAAGCGGTAATGATATAGGCTGCTGCTTTCGCCCGATGAGTTTCGGGTATTGTGATCTGTTGAGTGACGTTTAACGCCTTTGCCACTGCGGCTACTACTTCAAAGACTTCTGGTTCTCCAGTTTCGGCGAAATATCCTTCTAAAACGGCTATTTTAACCCCTTCTATTCCGGCGTCTAACTCGGGTAAACTGAGTTCAGGCGGACGTTTTGTGCAAACGGGATCGCGTTCATCTGCTCCTTGTACAATATCATAAATTGTCGCTAGATCTCGCAGCGATCGCGCCATAAAGCCGATATGATCCAAACTACTTGAAAAAGGGAAAACTCCCGCCCGTGATAAGCGCCCATAAGTCGGTTTCAAGCCCAAGACGCCACATAAAGCTGCCGGAACCCGGATCGAACCATTTGTATCACTTCCGAGGGTAAACGGTACCAAACCTGCGGCGACAGAAGCGGCTGAACCTCCTGAAGAACCGCCTGAAATTCGAGTAATATCGTGGGGGTTTGGTGTCGCCCCATAATGAGAATTTTCGGTAACAAACCCGTAGGCGTATTCATCCATATTTAGCGCCCCAATAATAATCGCGCCTGCTTGTTTGAGGCGTTGAATAGCGGTGGCGTCATGGGTAGCGGGTGGGTTTTCTCGGTTAATTTTTGAGCCGGCTAATGTTGTTATTCCAGTGATATCAAATAAGTTTTTGACGGCAAAAGGAACACCTGCTAAAGCGCCCGGATCTTCTCCTTTGCTGATCGCTTGATCAAGGGCTTTAGCTTGGGCGATCGCTTGTTCTGATAGGATGCTTGTAAAACAGTTTATTGTCGGATTTTGTTGATAAATTTCGCTGAGAACTTCTGTACAAACCTCTGAGGCGGAACGTTCACCTGTTCTGACTGCATTAGAGATGTTGACAGCATCGGTTTGTTTGAGATCCAAAGACATTTTGATTGAATAGACTGAAGAATGATTATAAATTAGGGGTTGAGTCGATTTTCCAATCGGGATTAAATACTGGGGCTATTTCTATTTTATCGCTTAAGGGAAATTCGGTGATCAGTTGTGCGATCGCTGCAATTCGTTCTAAATTAGAAATTACAGCTTCACGGTATTCTGGGTTAATGGGTAAGTCAATCAGTTGAGCGGTTTGAGAAACGTATTCTGAAATATTATTCATTTTTTTTGAGTTGAGTATTTTTGTTAGAAGTTGTCAAAAACTGTTGATTTGAAAGAGATATCCAGCTAGGCTTCTTATTTCTAGAGATATCCAGCTAGCGAGACGGTGGCACTATTGTTCTGATTTTCAATAGAAATGCTAGATTTGACACATCCTACAATATTGTGATGTCTTTTTGTCAAGGGGAAGGTTGACTTATGAATTTTATAACAAATCTTTATCAATGGACTGTATGTTGCATCTATCGATAGTTTAGCTTTTTCTGATGGGGAATTTAAACCCTTCATTCTCAAAGCAGATGAGAATCTGTGTAAATTTATGTATACTGGAGTGATTAAGAAAAAAAATTTGATGGTGTTAACACTTCAAATTTTCTGAAAAAAACAAATTAAAATCCGATTTAACTTCAAATGACAATTGAATTAACACAAAAACACTCTGCTTTTAAGTCGTTCAGCTTGGGAGTGGGTTTTGGTTCATCTGTTCCTCAAGGTTGGCTGAGTCTGGTAACGCAACCTTTACTGATTATTGTCGGTTTAACAGGAGTTGGAAAAAGTACAGTTCTTTCTCATTTAACAGAAGAAAGTTCAAATTTTACGCTACTTCCCAACCGACGCACACTAACAGATGAGATTATCATTCCTCAAATGGGGGAAGATGAACAGCGTTTATCCTATTTTTGTCGAATTCAACGGTTTAATTATACTCGTCAATATCGCCAAAAGTTTCCGGGTGGAATGGCTCATGTTTTGAGTCAACTTTGGGTAAACCCTCAACAGGTAAAAACTCAATTGATTTTTGATGGTTTGCGGGGAAAAGATGAGGTTAGCTTTGCTGTAAAAGCTTTTACTGAAGCTAAATTTATTGTTTTAGATGCTCCGAATAAAGTTCGTTTACAGCGAATTTTAAAACGAAATGATGCTTTTGACTCTATTAAAAGCTTTAAGCCTAAGACGGAGAGTAAAAGCATTGATTTAGATGATTTAACGAGTTTTACTGCGTTGGGAATACCGGAAGCAACCTCTGTATTTAACGCAATGGAAGAACAGGAAATATTAGCCTGGGTTCATCAAGGGGTTGTGACGGCGGAAGAGTTACAAGAAAAGTTAAAAATTGTGGTGAAAGAACAGCAAAATTATGATTCTGTATCGACTCGGTTAACGTTAGAGGAAATGGCGTCTGAACGAACGTTAGTCATTGATACAACGGTGTGCAACCCTCAACAAGCGGCTTCTCAAATTCTGTCGTGTTTAAAGGTAAATCAACTGATGTTATCTGTAAGTTAAATCCCTAGAAACCCGGTTTCTCAGAGAAACCGGGTTTCTGTTACTCATGCTTCGTTGAGTTGATTTAATTTTGCTCTTAAATCATCTAATCTATCTTCGTTTGTAGATTCTTCTGTAAGATTAGTTGGCTGAGGAGAGAATTCAACTTCAACAGTAACATCTGCTAAATATTGTTCATTAATTTTTAAGTCCGCCAAAAATCTAACTTTTCCCTCAATCCATTTTGGATTTTCTAAGCTTAAAAGTTTACATTCTATACCTTTAGGTGGAATTACAAAGCGAATATCAGACAAATCAAATCTAATAGATTTATCAGTAATAGAAAGCCAGCAATATTGATAAAATAAAAAAGCCATTGAAGCTACAATATCTTGATGATGATGCAACCGTAAACCCTTGATATTTAAACTACGAGTTTGATGTTGTGAAGTTTCCTCAACTAATTCTTTCAGATTTTGACTCAATAACTCTTTCAGTCTCCCAACAGTAAATGTATCCTTTTCAAGGATAACAATATCATCATCGCAGTGTAAGCGGCGAAAATTTTCTTCATTCATGGAAAAACCTGAATTATAATTGATCTTGGCTCGATACAATTATAAAACGTGAGTGAACGGAAGCAAAAATGAAGCGAATTTTAGGACTAGCGGCGTTTGGATGTATGATGGTATCACCTGCTTGGGCGGAACAACCCCTTTATATTGCTTATCCTCCGGCGGAACACAAAACGACTTCAAACCGGATTTTTTTCATTGGAAGTGCTTCTCCCGATGCAGAAGTAACCGTTAATGGAACAGTAATTGAACGTTCTCCGGCGGGTCATTTTGCACCGTCTTTTTCTTTGGAAATGGGAGAGAATATTTTTAAACTTCGACACAAAGATGAAGAATTAACGCTGAAAATTAATCGCATTTCTAACTTACCTGAAATTCCTGAAGGTGTGGCTTTTGTAGAAGATTCTCTGGAACCGAAAGTTAATTTATCTAGGCTTCCGGGGGAATTAATTTGTTTTAGTGCTATTGCACCGCCAAATGGTCGAGTATCGGTTGAGTTTGCAGGTCAAATTATTCCGTTATCGGCTCAATATCAAGCTTTGGATTTACCGGATAATGTGGCTGTTTTAACGGGGGATAATCAACCGATTCAGTTAGGAATTAGTAAATATCAAGGTTGTGCAGAAATTGGTAAAAGTTTTCCGGTTCCTCGTCGAAGAAATCAGGTTAATTTAGGTCAAGCGCAATATAAATTGACGTTAAAAGGAGAAACGGTGACACAAAAAGCACCCGGAAATATTACGATTATTTCTCCGGCTGAATTTGAAATTGCAGAAGTAACAGTTGATGAAGGGGTGGCGAGAACTGGCCCGAGTACAACTTATTCGCGTTTGACGCCTTTACCGAAAGGAACTCGGGCGAGAATTACTGGGCGAGAAGGGGATTATTTACGCTTAGATTATGGCGGTTGGATAAAAGCAGATGAAACCAAAATTTTTAAAGGGAAAATGCCGCCTCAGTCGTTTATTAGAAGTGCGAGTTCTCGTCAAGTTGGAGAGTGGACTGAGGTTTATTTTCCCCTACAAGTTCCGGTTCCGGTAACGGTTAAACAGGATAAGCAAAGTTTAACGCTGACTCTCCATAATACTACTGCACAAACGGATACGATTCGGTTTGATGATAGTCCGTTAATTGAACGGATGGACTGGGAACCTGTTCTCTCGCCGATGGGAGAAGAAAAACAGGCGGTTCAATATACGTTTCATTTTAAAACGAAGCAGCAATGGGGTTATAAATTGAGGTATGAAGGTACAACTTTGGTGTTGTCATTGAAGCATCCCCCGAAAATAGAAGAAGTGTCTCAGTCGAGTTTGTTTGCTGATGTATTGAGTCCTAAACCGTTAGCGGGGATGTATATTTTGATTGACCCCGGACATGGTAGTGAGAATGATTTGGGGGCGAAGGGGCCAACGGGATATCCTGAAAAGGATGTGAATTTAATTGTCTCTTATTTATTGCAAAATGAACTGATTAAACGAGGGGCAAGAGTGTATATGACTCGCCAATCAGAGGAGGATTTATTTCCGCAAGATCGGGTTAAAATGATTAATAAAGAAGAACCTGATTTGGCGATTTCTGTTCATTATAATGCTTTACCGGATAACGGAGATGCGATGAAAACTCAGGGAATTGGTACGTTTTGGTATCATCCTCAAGCTCATAGTTTAGCGGTGTTTTTGCATAATTATTTAGTGGAAACATTGGATCGTCCATCCTATGGTGTGTTTTGGAATAATCTGGCTTTGACTCGTCCGGCGGTGACTCCTTCTATTTTATTAGAGTTAGGATTTATGATTAATCCGGTTGAGTTTGAATGGATTGTTAACCCTCAAGAACAGAGAAAGTTAGCGGTGGCGTTAGCAGATGGAATTGTAGAATGGATGAAAATAACACAGTAATTTAAAGATGATTTGAAGTTCAAGAGGGGTTTGATCACTCCTCATTGATCTTCAAACAGTTAAAGGCTGAGAAACCGGGTTGCTTGTTGGTGATCTGAGGTGATGTTGAAGTTCTGTTAAGAAAATTGGTTAATAGGCCTAAAGTTGTCGATAAGGTATGATTTGATACAGATTTTAGGATTTTTTAAAGTATGATGGACTCATCAAATCTTATTTCTCAATGCTTAAGTTTGAAGTAAGAAAATAGAAATTTACCCTAGTTGTATGGTAGCGATTGCAGCTTGACTAAACATCTTTAATTTTCTATATCCAGAAAAAATAGGGATTCTTTCAGGGAGCATAATATTTTTCATTGATACATCCGTTTTTAAAAGAGAGCTATCCCTGAATGGCATCCAAGAGTTCAGTCGAGACTGTAACTGATTGTTTGTGAAAGTAAAGTCCATAAATTTAGTTAAAAATCAAATTAGATTAGCCATGAATAATTGTCCCTGTTGCTCAACTAAAATGCTCCGTCATATTCGTCAAGCACAAATTTATTGGTACTGCTCACACTGCAAGCAAGAAATGCCGAATTTGACCGATTGGCAACCGATTAATGTAATCTTGAATAACTTCCGCACTTATTCCTGTGAAAATCCGATGAATTTTTCGGAGCAATGCCTGAAAATTAATGTCAAGCAAGAGGAAACGGTTCAAAGTTAACTGAGGAGTTCGGTAATTCCGCCCAACTCAACTTACCAAGTTGGGCAAAATAGATTATTCTTGTAGAAGTGACCTCAAAAGATTATAGACTAAGTATAAATGACGACTAAAAAATCCGCATTTGCAGCAACGATGAACCACATCAAGAGTCAGGGCTATAACCCTGAAGCGATGTCGGTTGAACACAGCTATGATCCAGATAGTGCCAATTATTACCTAACTTTAACGCCGAATAATGAGCTTGAAAAGCGGATTGACTGTACAATTGATGAATATGGGAATGTGGCTTATTGGGGGGTGCGGATAATTCCGGCTGAAATCATGCCGACTGTGAAGATGTCATTGAACTAACGACTGTCAAACAGGAGAACTGTAGCTATAAATTGACCTCAAAACTCTAGGAAATCTCCTGAGAAACCTGAACTAAGTTGTCTGGCAAAACCATGAACCCGCCTTCTGATCGCGATCGCTACCAAACCTTTGTTGAACAAATCATAACTAGCATTCTCAAAGGACAGATTGCTTCTAAAGCGTTAATTTACCAGCGCTTGGTTGAGGAACTTCAGCCTGGAACTGGAGAAATTTTTGAGCGATGCTTGATGGAGAAAATCAGCAGTTTAGAGTCTCTGGTGCAAACAGAATCTGATGAACTCAAACAGGCAAAAGCAACTCGACAACTACGCGCCATCAAAATGTTGCAGCAAGCTTGGGAAGAATGGCAGAAAAACCACCAGGCTGAAAGTTCTTGTGCGGTTGCGGTTCGACAAATTCTAGAAGCAGAGGCGACTCAACGGCTTTCGGTTCTCCTGCAAGTTCTTGATCCCAATCAATCCTACGTTTTCAAGCATCCACAAATTCGACAACTGGCTCAATCTCTTCAGCAGGAAGCAGAGGGTTTAACCAATCCGTCTGAAGCCTTTGAACTCCGTCAATATGCCTTGGGGTTAATGGAGGGTTTGGCTTCGGTGAGCGAGTTAGAACCTCATCTGATTAGTTGGGTTTATGATCTCCCCAACCGCGCCCTGGGTTTTGGTGGGGGGGCGATGAATCATGGGCCTTGGCAATCTTGGGCGAAACAGGTGAGCAGCCCTTTGGCCAAAGAGCTATTTACAAAACAAGCCCAGAATCAATCCGCAGCTTTAGTCGCAACTGAACAAACTATCGACTGGAAAGCTTGGGTGGGTTTGATGGTCTTGATGCGTGACCTACAAACGGGATTGGTCGCCTGGTTCGACAAACAGCCCTACAGCGCTCAGTTTGGGCAGAATTTGTCGGGTGTGACTTTTTTGGTGTTTGCGATGATTTGGTCTGAACTCAGCAGTGGTTTGAAGTTAGCATCCCAACAGCCAGAGCGGGAAGTTTTATCTCAGGCTTGTTTTCAGATTTCTTTACAAATCCTGCGGACTTTTGCTCAACGGGATAATTTTCCCCTCTATGGCGGTGTATTTGCCTCGTTTTCGGGTCAAGGCTTTCGAGAAACGATTAACTACCTCAACCAACCTTTGAATTTTGCTGAGAATATTCAGGAAAAGGCTCGTATTCTCACGGTTCTGGGCTATTCTCAACAGTGGATAGGCCATCACGAACAAGCCTGGACGTTGCATCAGGAAGCCTTAGAATTGGCGCGTCAGACTGAAGATCGAGCTTGTGAAGTGGCGAATTTTAATCACCTCAGTCGCTTAAGTTGGCGACAAAAAGACTATTCTCAAGCGATTACTTTTGCTCAACGGGCTTTGATTTTAGCGCGACAAATTGGCGATCGCAAGGGAGAAGCTCATTGTTTAGTCAGTTTAGGTTTTTGTGAAGTGTTGATGGCTCGACAACAACGAACTGTAACGTTTGAACAGCTTGAGTCATCCATTTCTTATCTCGAACAGGGTTTAAAACTGTCTGAGAAATTTAATGATTTGCTCAATCAAGCTTTAAGTTCTCTGGGTTTAGGAATTGCTTATGTTGTTCTGGAAAAACCGACTCAAGCTGTCCCTATTTTAGAAGATGGATTATTAAGGGTTCAGCAGGTGGGTGAACGAGACTTACAAGCCTTGGGTTATGCTTGTTTGGGTGAAGCTTATTATCAACTGCATCGAGAAGATTTAGCGGTGTATCATGCTTGTTTGGGAATGTATTTGCTCGAACAGCGAGGGGATATCAAATGGCAACAAGCCGGGGCATTAGTAATGATTTTACAGGGAAAATTAGGAGCTGAAAACTTCCAGAATATTCTCTCCCAAAATCGCTCTAAATTTATTGCTCTAATTGGAATTGATGGCTTTGATTATTTACCGAGTTTAATCGAACGTTATCGACAACAAAGCTAAAACAGTTCTGCCTCATTACCAGGGACTACCAATCATTGTAAATGCAGCCCAGTAGAAGGGATCTGAAAGATTATTAGAGATAGAATTTGCTAATTCCGGCGGTAAAGTTAGTTCTCTATCGGGTAAAATGAGGCGTGAGCCTTCAAACCGAACCTCTCCTTTTAAGAAAGCAATTTGGGTTTGTCTCAAGGCTTCTGCTTTAATCGGGGCTTGGGTTAATTGTTGATAAAAATCGGCCATTAATGCAAAGGTCGCATCATCATCAACTTTCCACAAACTAGCGACGACTGACTCGACTCCAGCTTGGGCGGCAAACCCGGCAAATCCTAACTCAGCTTCACGATTTCCGATAGCAGTTTCACAAGCACTTAAGACTAATAATTTCACAGGCGGTTGATTCCATCCTAATTCTCGCACTTGGTCTAGTCTTAATTTATCATCCCAAAATTGAATATAAGAATTACTCGGTTCTCCCTCTTTAAACTCAGCATGAGTTGCCAGATGAATAATACCAAAGGGCGTAGCGGCTCGTTGTTGTTTTAAATTTTCAATCGTGAAGTTTTCATTTAAAAATGATTCTCCATTCCATAAATTATCCGTAATAGAATTTACTTCTGCTGACACCGCAGGTAAGTCGCCTAAACTCGGGTCAGCCGGAAATTCAGTGGTTCCCATTGCCAAAACACTGGCGGGTTTAACATTACTATAACGAGTTTCGGTTAAGGTTAAACTGGGCGCTAGCCCAATGCTATATTTTTCGACTAAAAATTGTTCGCCATCATGTAAAGCCGCTAAAGGTAAAGAACGCAATCCTTCATCCATAATAAAGACTAAGTTGTTAATTTCTTGTGCTTCTAATTCAGTTGCTAAGGGTTCAATGAACCACTGATAAAGTTGTTGAGCAAAGGGTAAAAAACTGCCTCGGCGAGTGGCTGGAAAAATTTCTCGTAAGAAAGAGGTACGCTGTTGTAAAACTTGATTACGAGTTACCCCAGAAATTCGTTTACGAATCGGTTGACCTTCTGCGGTTATCATCACTAATTCCAGTTGGTCATCTCCTCTAGACTGAGAGGATTTTTCGGATGGAGAATCAACAACATCAAGCTGCTTTTCTTGAGTTTCTAGGTCATATTCAACGGGGACAAAGTTAACATAAATGACAGCAGGTTTAATCCCTGTAATTCCGGCAATTTGACTCAAAGCATCACAGGTTTCGACTAAACCTTTTGGAGATTTACTCGCGGACATTCCCCAATATTCTTCAAAATCTTGAGTGTATCCTTGTTCAACCGCTAAAATTCCAGCATCAACTAAACTACAAGGAAGATTAGCAGAAATTTCAAGGGGATTAACGGGGTCTTGACGGGGGAGAATATCACCCGGAAATTCGGGTTGAGTGGGTGTTGGGGTTGGTGTTGGTGTTGGGGTTGGTGTTGGGGTTGGGGTTGGTGTTGGGGTTGGGGTTGGTGTGGGTGTAATATCATCAGTTTGAAGGACAATATTTCCGACTGTAAAAGATTCGGGGAATGAGTTCTGAGAATTAATCGTAAATTCACCTGTTGTAATCGCGCCGGCTGTACCATTATCATTCTCAGTGAGGTTCCTATTTCCCACTTCAAAGCTAGCAATCGGTTCATTAGCTAACCCGCCTTGATGACGAATTGTAATTGAACCGCCACCTTGTCCGCCTGCGGTAGAAATGCTGGCATTAATGTTATTTTGATCGATAAAAGATTGAGTGACTCGCACAAATCCGCCTGTAGATTCAAGAAATACATCTCCCCCCTGACCATTCAGCCCACCTTGAGCGTTAATAAACTCAACTTCAACATCGCCTTCTGGGTCAAGAATGACGTTTCCACCATCACCAATTGTACCACTACTGTTAATTTGTCCTGTAACAATTGAAATGGGAGCGATAACAGTAATGTCACCGCCTGTTAAGCCGGAACTGTTTAAATTTGCTGTTGAAACTGTTCCGGTTGTTGCTGTTAAATTAATATTACCGCCTTGACCTTCAGGATTACTAGAATTGAGGTCTATTTCACTGGTAATGTCGGTTCCTGTGAGGGTAATATTGCCTCCAGTTGTGCGAATTTCTCCATTCCCCGAGAGTTGGATAAAAGACGGACTATTGAGAGTAAAGTTACCGCCATTTGTGGTAATATTTGGGTTAATTAGAGAGAAGTTTTGAATCAATGAAAGGGTAATATTACCGTTATTTGTCGTTAAATTAACTGAATTACCTACTAAGTCATTAGTATTAATGAAACCGTTACTTGTCCTTAGGCTAATATTTCCGTTGGGATTGATAATATTACGAACATTAATATTTTGATTAGCATTTAAACTAATCGCTGCGTTATCGGTTCCAGTAATTGTAAAGCCTCTTGTTTCAATCGAACCAGTACCCGACTGCAAGGTAACGGGGTCACGAAATGATACATTTCCAACTGCGGTAATATTTCCGGTATTAACTCCTCCTATTGTAATCAAATTAAAGCCATTTTGCAATAAGTTTAACTCGGTATTTGTTAAGTTTAAACTATTAGGGTTGTTATTGCTAGTTCCTCCAATTTCAACGGGAAAAGCTGATGTAAAAGGCTGTAAGGTTAAATTTATATTATTACCAGAGACGGTATTATTAAAGTTGATTTCGTTACCTGTTAGGGTAATATTGTTTAAAATACTAACTGCGTTTCCATAATTCTGACCATTCTCTCCGGTTGTGGTAATATCGGCGTTAAGTTGAGTTGTTCCGCCTGCATTTGTGGTTAAGCTATTAGCATTAACGGTGCGATTAAATCGAGTAATTCCATTGCTATTGGTTGTAATTTCTCCTAACTCATTTCCGTTACTTCCGACAGTATCTAAAGTAATATTTCCGTTAGGTGCATTCAGGGTTAAATTATTACCTGTTCCTGAAATCGGACTATTATTAAAGTCAATATCGCCATTGTTGCTATTCATTACAACATCAGCATTGAGTTGAGTTCCGCCTGTGGCTTGAGTAAAGTTAATATTGTTATTTGTCGTGAGATTTCCGTTAAGGGTAGTTATTCCGGTTGTTTCTACTTGTAGAGAATTTAAAGCTTGATTTTCTCCCAATGTACTCAATATTATATTACCACTGCCTGCGGTTAGTTGTAAATTAAAATTCCCATCAACCGTTCCATTGGCAAAATCAATGATTCCATTCCCTAAACGAGTGTCAATATTAACGTCATTTGTTAAAATAATATTAGTCGCATTTTCAAAAGTAATTCCGTTAGTCCCATCAATTCTAATATTACCGCCTAAATTGGTTTGACCACTGGTATTAATGGATAAAGAATTTAAAGGAATATTAGTTCCGACTGTACCCAACGTTATATCACCGCCTCCTGCATTAAGAATCAGTTGATTTCCGGTTGTTGTTGCTTCAATAGGAACATTTGAAAAGTTAATGTTTCCATTCCCGCTACGGGTTTGTAGAGTGACTGAATTGCCTGCAATATTAACTGTTGATGCACCGGAAAAGTCTAAACCGCTATTGGTAAAAATATTACCAAATAAATTAACAATACTTGCATTGCTAATCGTTAATTCCCCTAATTCATTCCCCGCTTGACCGACATTATTCAGCGAAATTTCTCCGGGTGTATTCAGAGTAAGGCTATTTCCTGTTCCCGTTATAGGACTATTTTCAAATGAAATATTTCCGTTAATGCTGGTCATGTTAACATCAGTATTAAGTTGGGTTCCGCCTGTGGCTTGGGTGAAGTCAATATTATTATTAATTCTCAAATTTCCATTGAGAGTGGTTAAGCCAGAAGTATTAACCGTCAATAAATTAGGCGGAATATTATTCCCAAATGTTCCTAAATCAACTTGACCACTTCCCGCATTAATAATTAACCCACCACTTCCTTCGACGGAAGCATCTAAAAGGTTAATATTTCCATTATCGCTATCCGTTTCAAGAGTTACTGTATCACTATTTAGGTTAATGGTTGTAACGCTTGGGAAGTTAATTCCGCCATCGGTATAAATATTACCAGATAGATTGACAATATTTGCATTTCTGATAGTCACTCCGCCAATTTCATTATTATCCTCACCCACATCATCTAGAGAAATTTCTCCCGGTGTATCGAGAGTTAGGCTATTTCCTGTTCCCGTTATCGAACTGTTTTCAAATGAAATATTTCCGTTAATGCTGGTAATCACAATATTACTATTAAGTTGAGTTCCGCCTGTCGCTTGTGTGAAGTCAATCGTATTATTTGTGGTGAGATTTCCGTTGAGGTTAGTTATTCCAGTTGTATTAACGATTAAGTTATTAAGCGGGGTAATATTTCCAATTGTGCCTAAATTAATTTCAGCATTTCCGGCTAAAAGTTCTAAGTTAAAATTCCCATCAACCGTTCCACCATTCAGGTTAATCGTTCCATTTCCTGAAGTTGTATTAATCGTAATATTATCAGTGAGTTGAACCGTTGAAGCGTTTTCAAAGTTCACCCCACCTGAACTATTTGTAGTAATATTTCCGCCTAAACTGGTTTGACCTTGACTATTAACGGTTAAAGACAATAAAGGTTCGTTCTCTCCGACGGTTCCGAGGGTAATATTTCCGTTACCGGAGTTGAGTTGTAAGTTAAAATTCCCATCAATTGTTGACCCAAAGTTAATATTTCCATTCCCGCTACTACTATTTAGACTGACATTACCCAACAAGTTCACCAAATCGTTATAAGTTTGATTATTGGTTGTTGTAATATTACCGTTGAGTTGCGTTGAACCGCCGACATCTGTAGTTAGACTATTTGCATTAACGATTCCGCTAAATTCAGTAATTCCGCTACTATTAGCAATAATATTTCCAACGGGTTGAGTTTCTCCAATTGTCCCCGAAAAACTAATATTTCCGGTTCCAGTTGTTAGGGTAATATCAGAATTTCCGTTAACGTTTCCATTAATGCTAATATCGCCGCCACCTGTGGTATTTGTATCTAGAGTTGTGTTTCCACTGAGGTTAATTTCGTTACCTTGAAGGGTAATATTTTGATTATTGGTGGTAATCACTTCACTGAGGTTAATCGTATTCGCATTGAGGGTAATAGAAGCATCATCAACTCCCGTTAATATCCCGCCAATATCAATAAAACCGTTGGGAGATTGTAGGGTTATCGGGTCATTAAAAGTGACACTATCTACAACTGTAATTGTACCCGATGAGTTGCTTCGTCCGATGGTAATTGAACTAAAGCCGTTTTCCAGTAAACTCAATTCAGTTGAGGTTAAATCAAGGGTGTTAGAGTCTTCGCTCTCGGTTCCAGAGATGATAAGATTTTGATTAACTGTAAATGGTTGTAAGAGTAAATTTCCACTTCCTGAAATCGGGCGATTATTTCCACTAATATCAAAATCAATCTCATCTGCGGTGAGGGTTAAGTCATTATTTCCCGCAACAATACCCACATTATTAAAGGTAATAGTTCCGGTTCCAGCGTTAATACTTTGACTATTATTTAACGTTAAATTTGCACCATCAAGACTTAAGATTTCCTGTTCTTGTTGTCTATCAAAAATTTCACTCCTGAAAGTAATATTTCCGCCTATTCCCTCATCAACAGAGGAGTTAATATCTCCGACTGTGATGGTACTCACTCCTATATTTGTCCCTGCGTTCAGGTCAACTGTTCCGCCAATTCCACTCACAGAAGTTGTGTTAATTGCATCGGTTTGTAAGGTAGCGGTTCCACTTCCTGACTGAACATCTAAGCGAATATTTCCGCCATTTTCACTGTTAGAAGAAGTATTAATCGTTCCGGTTTGAATTGAAGTAGATTCGGTGGTAAAGCTATTCCCCGCGACAATATCAACATCACCGCCATTTGTGATAATATTCCCAGTGATAATTTCTCCAATTGAATTTAGGTTAATATTTTCGCCTTCAGTTGAGAGTTGACCCACATTAATTTGACTATCTGCATTCAACGTAATTGAAGCGTTATCGGTTCCAATAATTCCAGCATTATTAACTGAATTAATCCTTCCGGTTCCGGCGGTAATGGTCACGGGGTTAGAAAATTCTATATTATTTTCAATCGTAATATTCCCATCAAAATCAAACCGTCCAATTCTAGACTCAAAATTATTTAACGCGGCTAAGTCTGTTGTCGTGAGATTTAGAGTTTCTGTTCCTGTATCTGTTGAACCTGCAATGGCAATATTACTAACGGTATTCGGTTCTAAAGTAATAAACTGTCCGGTAACTGAATTTTCCCCACCTTCAAAGTTAATTTCATCGCTTCTCAAAAGAATATTTTCTGTGGTTAACGCATTCCCAAACGTCACACTTGCAGAATTAATAGTGAGTTCAGATAGGGGAACTACATTCCCAATTGCATCATCAAAGTTAACATTTCCAATTCCTGAAATGACCTTTAAAGTTTCGGTATTGGGATTCGTTCCGTTAACCGTTCCTGTAATGATAATATCCGCACCCGGTGCATTTAATTCCGTCGTATTTAGATAAACAAAATTATTGTCTCCTATCACAACGCTATCATCAATTGTAATCGGATTTCCGGCGGTAATAATATCAGCATTGACTGTGGTTGTTTCACCTGAACCTATTATGGTAATTGAAGCATTATCAAGTCCGGTTAACGTTCCATCAACAATAATATCACCCAATGGAGCTTGTAGGGTTAAAGGGTCATTAAAGGTAACAGGATTAACAACCGTAATCGTTCCACTACTATTATCACGTCCGATGGTAATTGAGTTGAATCCATTTTGAATTAAGTTAATTTCAGCTTGAGTTATATTTAGAGTTGTAGTGTCAGTATTGTCAGAATTCGCGATATTAATTCCTCGGTCTTCGGTAAAGGGTTGTAGGGTTAAATTTCCACTTCCTGAAACTAATCGATTATTTCCACTAATATCAAAATTAATTTCATCTGCTCTTAAAGTTAGAGTGTTACTTCCCGCATTGACTCCAACATTATCAAATTCTATCGTACCCCTACCCGCATCAAAGATTTGATTACTTTCAATAATTAGTGTGGCACCGTCAGAAGAAGCTGTTGAGTTTTGGCGACTCCTAAAAGTAATATCGCCTCCAATACCATTGTCTGAGAATGTGTTTATATCCCCAACAGAAATATTACTGTCACCTTCAGAAGTTGCTGCATTAATCGTGACTGAATTACCATCAAAAGCTGATGCTGTAATGATTTCTCCTATCGAAATTTCTGTATTTCCTGTAGCGGACTCTGCATTAATATTAACTGTTCCTCCACCACGAGTTGTGTTGTTAGTTGTGTTAATAATATCGGTTTGGATTATAACGTTTTGGTTTGCCGTTTCACTTCCTACATTTAGATTAACATTACCTCCATTTGTACCCAAAATACCTGTTGTAATTTGACCACCATTTCCCAAAGCATTGAGATTAACAACTCCTCCGATAATTTGATTCTCCTCTGCTAAGGGATCAAAATCAAATTCTCCGATAAGGAATGTTGTACTAATTTCACCTGTTTCGATTGAACTCGCTTGGCTAGCGGTATTACTCCCAACATTAATCGTAACGTCTCCCCCGCCTGTTATTACTGAACCTGTTGTAACTTCACCACCATTTCCCAGAACTTCTATCCTAATATTTCCTCCATTTGCAATACCAGATGTTGTTATATCAATTGTATTGATTTCACCATTAACTGTAATAAAACTGGGTAAATTAGCCGTGTCATTTCCCGCCGTAATATTAACCGCTCCTCCGTCTGTATCTATGCCAGATTGAATAACTATCCTACTACCATTTCCCAAAGCAGTCAGAGTAACATTTCCCCCCTCAGTAAATAACCCTCCAGTTCTAATTTCTACTCCTGAAATCGTGAGATCTCGTCCCGAAGTATTAATGGATTGAGTTTGATCCATTAAGAAGTTACCACTGTTATTATTGTCTGCATCTGCTGTAAAGGTAATTGAACTATCCCCTTCTCCTTGTACTTCTACAAAATTGAGAGAGATTCCATCTACAACTCTTATGTTTTCAGTGGCTTGTAAAATAACTTTTCCGGTTATACTTTCCAGGACATTTTCACTAACTGTTATATCTGTATCTCCAAAGTCTCCTATTAAAATATCGGGTAATTCTGTATCACCTTGATTCGGTGGAGTGAAGTTTCGATTAATTGTGATATTTCGAGGATCAAGTAACAATATACCAAAACTTCCATTGACAGCCGAAGTATCAACAATTCCATCAAAGATTAACGTTTCTTTTCCCGAAACTTCTACAAATCCCCCGTTTCCTAACTCACTCCCTCCCCTTGTATTAATATTCCCATAAAACCCTGTAACTTCATCCGCCCAAACAATAACCCGTCCGCCATCTCCTGTTAATAAACCATCTGCATTAATTGTCGTATTGCGATTAACAAACGTCCTTAACGCATTGGGAACATCGCCCAAACCTCGATACTCTCCGCCGATTAAAACGGTACCTCCGCCATTGGTTCCAGAGGCGTTAATATTGGCATCAATTACCCCTATTTTATCCCCAAAAATGCCAACGGTTCCGCCCGTTTCCCCCGAAACATCCACCTCTCCAGAAGCAATAGTTGTCCCAGAATTGACAGGGACGGTGGTATTAGAAACGGTTAATTCTACACTTCCATCGGGGTTAACTTTCGCCGCCATGTCATACCCACTCACTCCCCTAGTTAATAAATCGGGTAAACTGGTAATCGGAATTGACCAATTATTCGGTTGACTGCTACCGGGAACTATCGGTTGAATTTCTAAACTTAACAGTTGTCCGGGTTGACTAATTATAACTAAATTTTCACCAGGAACCGATGTAATAATCACCTGTCCTTCCTGGGCCGAAAGTTGTCCGGTGTTAACAACTGTTCCGCCCAATAATGTTAAATTATGTCCTCGTTCAACGGCTAACGTTCCTAAATTAATCACAGTCCCTGGAGTTGCCATTGTAAAGGCAAACCCCGTCGGATTTCCGGTTAATATTTCGTAGTTATTTAACCCTTCTGCGTTGAACCATTCAGTACCAAATTGAACACCGTTGGCTGTCGTTGCGGTAAAATCACCGGGAAGATTTAACTGAGAGTTCGGCCCAAATAATATCCCCGATGGATTAATTAAAAACAGGTTTGAAGTGCCTCCGGTCATCTCAATTAAACCGTTAATAAAAGAGGCATCACCCCCAATTACTCGACCTAAAATATTACGAATTTCAGGATTAGATAAAAAGTTAGCAATTTGACCTTCATCGAGTCCGAATTTCTCAAAACTATGAAATAAATTCGCCCCATCTCCAGAACGAGTTCCGCCCTCAATATTGAAGCGATTTCCCTCTGGAGTTACAACCGTACCCGTCCCATCATTTGCGGGGGTAATGGCTTGGGCGAGGATAATTTCCGAACCGGAAACGACAACAAGTTGAGAAGAAGTATCAGCGTTTATAATAAAATTTTCTGTTGATTGTGAGGGGGTTGCAAGGGCGGATAAACTGCTTAAAACTGTAATTTGTAATACAGAGAACGCTGGATAAAAACAGCGAATTAATGTCATAGTACCCCTCACTCAAAACAACACAAATACTTTGGCTAAAATTTTACCTTATGACGTACAAAAATAGTTAAGCATACACAAAACTTTAATAAAGTAGAATGACCTCTCCCTAACCCTCTCCTACGAGGCGAGGGAACAAGAGAAATGTTTTGAAATGACTGTTCCCTAACCCTCTCCTACGAGGCGAAAGAATAATAAAAATGTTTTGAAATGACCTCTCCCTAACCCTCTCCTACGAGGCGAAAGAATAATAAAAATATTTTGAAATGACCTCTCCCTAACCCTCTCCTACGAGGCGAAAGAATAATAAAAATGTTTTGAAATGACCTCTCCCTAACCCTCTCCTACGAGGCGAAAGAATAATAAAAATGTTTTGAAATGACCTCTCCCTAACCCTCTCCTACGAGGCGAGGGAATAATAAAAATGTTGAAACTTAAAAGGGGGAGTTATGAATAATTTTGTATTTTTAATCTTTAAAAAGATCCCCTCCATTTTAGTAGTTAGGAGGGGTAATTTGCCTCTCCCTCAAAGGGGGAGGTTGGTGGGGGTCTGAGAGGTCAGTTTAAAACCTAAAGCCGTTAAAGTTCACCCTTTGCTAACAGTTGAATGAGTCGTGGAGTGCCGGGATCAAAGCCTGCAATATCCCAAGAATTGTCATCATTTGGATCAACTAACGTGATATTATAGGGCGCAAGAGTAATATAAACTCCCTTAATTTTAGGATTAATTTTTTGACGATATTCTGCTAACGCCCGACAGGGATGTTTTGATCCCGCCCAAGTTTCGTTATCTGTCCAAAAACAAATCATATCGGCTTTAATTTTATGACGAATCATCCACTCATAAGCAACACTTGCATCGGTTCCACCAAAGTTCTGATTGTTGGCTTTTTGCATTGCCGTTTTAAAGGAATCTTTTGCGGTAATGTTCAAATCAATGAACTCAGTTGAAAATCCCCGAATTACATAATGTTTCTCTGCTTTTGCGGTTACTAAAGCCATAACAGTTGCAATTTCACAACAGGTTAACCCGATGGAAGAAACCGTATTCCAAGACATCGAACTGGAGATGTCAATAGCGTGTAAAAACACTTTATTGGTGGGTTCAATCACGTCAAAAGATAACTCAATTGCTGCTTCTAAAATATCCACAATTCGAGGAACAGGAGTCCATGTCTTTTGGCTTCGTCCTAAACGTCCCCCAGATTGATAAGTTTTCAATGCTTTTAACACGTCAATGGGGTGAATTCGTCCTTTTTTCAAGTGTTTACGGTTATTTAAAACTTGAGCAACTTGTTCGATATTTTTCCGTTCATTTGCTGCTAAAACTCCTAATTCTGTGAGAGAACCCAAGTTTCTTAACATTGCACCTACTGGCATTTCATTAAATAATAATTGCCAAGCTTGTTTATTCATTTTTCCCACAGGTGCAACCATTTCATGGGTTAAATGACCTTGAGAAATGGCTTTGTGAGTTTGGTCTGGATGACGTTTTAACCATTCATACCACCAAATTTGTTTTAACGCTTCAGATGGAATCCCCGAAGGCAATTTATCCCAACCATTCATTACCCAATTAAACAACAAATCATGGTCTGTAGTTGGCGGTTTTACATGGAATAAACGCAACGCATCACGACTCGAAAATCCTTGACGTTGTTGATACTTTAACAGTTGGTAGGCGAGTCCTTTAACATCTTCATTAGATAGCCAAGCTTTCCCCACTTCTCGGATAATTTTTCCAAAGCCTCGCATTGCTTTTGTGTAGTTTAACCATTCATAGAAATGGCTTCCAGTTCTCACCACTTTCGGAAAGGTTTCTAGAAAAGCTTGTTTTGCTTCAGGGGTTTCTCCCATTGATAACAAAACTAGAGCGAAAATTGGCGTGCTATTATTAATTGAACGTCCATCAGACGCATAACAAATTTCACCCGCAACTCGCCGAGGATTGATTTTGATTGCTTCTTGAATAACATCTACAAACTCTTGTGTTAATTCATGTTTTCCGGCATAATAAGCACCGTTAGCAGTTCCTATTAATAAACACCGTCTTAACAGTTGCCAAATATCGGCTTTAAACATCCATCCCCCCGAACGTCCCTGGGTCATTTCGGCTTTCCGCCCTGGAAGCGGTTGATTTTGCGGGGTTTTATTTTGAGAGAAAAAAAAGTTATATTTCATGGTTTTTCTCCTTGATTTTTGTCAATTTATTCTTTATAATTAAAGTCAGATAAACGCGAACCCCCATCATTAAAAATAGGAGGTTGACGTTGAGAGGAACCAGACTGACGATGTTCAGCAGAAGCCCAGACTTGACCCAGATTAAGTGTGAAGATGATCAAACTAACTTGAAAAATTAATCGTAAATAAAAAGTATGATTAAACATTTTTTTCTCCGGCCCATTGAGGCAAATTTGTTAGACAAAACTTCAGTTTTAGGGCGAACCCTAATTGGCAGGGTGGGGGTCGTAGGCGAAGCCTTCTCGCAGAGTACCCACACATCATTCTTCGGTTTTTTTAGACAAGTAGTGAATCAGGAATTACTAGCGTTATACCATTAAACTACCTGCCAAAGATTGTGGAAATTGATCGGATTTTGACTCAATTTTTCTCCTCATACCTCCCTTAGAAAGGGAGGTGCCGCAGGCGGAGAGATTGGGGAGGTTGGTGGGGGTAAAAACATTATAATTTACGAATTTTGTTGGTGTAGCGGAGCGGGATTTGAACCCGCATCTCGGCGATTAAGGGGAGATTCGTGTTACAGACGATAACCCTCAATCTGCGTCCTCGAAAGGCAAAAATGTGCTTTACCATTTAAGCGACCCGCCACATGAATAACTAGCAATTAATCGGATGAAAACCTGTGTTATTTCTAACGTTTGGTTGGCTTCCCGTTTGCTATGTTTATAAGATAAGGTGAGGATATTCCCCTAATCGAATTTTGAGCTTGACACCGCAAAGCCAGATGTAGACTAAACTTGAGAGATAGGGGAAGTTGTGTAGATGGGGGATTCCCCCAACTTTGTTGAAAAAATGCCTCGAACCAGTTACGGCCCGCAGACCCAAAAACGCACGAAACAGCTACTCGCTGCTTTGTTGGACTATGCAAACGATGAGTTAGAAGCTGATGAAATCGCCCTAGAACGCCTGCAACGAGAGATTAAAATAGATTGGAAGAATGACCGACAATTAATCGTACAAACGAAGCTGCGGTTTCTAGAAGCGTTAATGAAACTAACAGGAAATGCGCTAACAATTCCTCAAATTAAAGAAGCGTTAAACCGTTTGATGGATTTTTTAGAGATTTTAGACGATCATCGTCCCGTGCGGCGAGGGTCAGAAATTTGGCATTTTACCTTAAAATTTTGGCATAAACGACGCGATCGCACTGCTATTTTACAACAGTTTGATTCCGAATGGCAAGAGCGCCGTCCACAAACATCTAAACAAGTTTCTCAGAGTTGTGAATCTCCCGAAAATCCAGATTATTCTCATCAGTCTTTACCGCCTCAACCCCTTAAAAATAAAGCCGATAATCTATGGTGGAAATGGTGTCAAGACAGTTTACAGACGCAACAAATTCAACGTTTAACAACGAATCCTTTAACCGTTAGTGATGGGGTGACGTTTGAAGTTCAAGAAGTTTATGTTCCGCTTGGGTTAATCGAATGTAAATTTCAACCTGAGTTACAAACTGAACAGGATTGGGAACTGAATGATGGGGAAAATACAGACTCAGAAACTGTAATTGATCCTGAGCTATTTTTGCAACAATTACTCACCGCAGAAATCCCGCAACGTATTGGGATTATTGGAGAACCGGGTTCAGGAAAAACGACATTATTACAAAATATCGCTAATAAATTATTAGAGCATCAATTCTTCCCGATTTGGATTTCTCTGGCTGATTTACAAGGGGAAACCCTTGAACAATATCTACTCCAAAACTGGCTAAGAACAGTAACCTGCCAAATTATTCTGTCACCCGAACTCCAACAACAATTTGCAGAATTATTTCAGCAAGGACGAGTATGGTTGCTATTAGATGCGATTGATGAAATGGCAATTGAATCGAGTGCAGCTTTAACCTTTATTGCGCGTCAACTGCGGGGCTGGATAGCAAACGCTCATGTCATTATTACCTGTAGAATGAACGTTTGGGAGATGGGAAAAAATCCCCTCCAAGATTTTGTTACCTATCGAAATTTAAGCTTTTGTCATTCTCCCTCTCAATCTGAAAATCAAGTTCAACAATTTATGCAGAAATGGTTTCAAGAACAACCTCAACAGGGTATTTATCTTTACACTGAACTGCAAAAACCCGAACGTCAGCGCATTGCAGATACTGTCAAAAACCCTTTATGTTTAGCCTTGTTGTGTCGAACTTGGACGGTGATGCAGGGCAATTTACCCAGGACAAAATCCGCTCTTTATCAACAGTTTATTCAAACACTTTATGAGTGGAAACAAGAAATATTTTCTACAACCCTCGCACAGCGTCAACGATTAAATAAAGTTTTGGCAAAGTTAGCTTTAAATGCTTTTTCTCAAGTTGAAATGAAGTTTCGCTTGAGTCAATCCTTTGTCGAAACGGTTCTGAATACCGATGAAATTGATTTATTTTCTCTAGCGTTACAACTGGGTTGGTTGCATTCTGTTGGAATTTCAGCGACAACCGGAGATCGAGTTTATGCGTTTTATCATTCCACGTTTCAAGAATATTTTGCAGCCCAAGCGATTGAAAATTGGCAGTTTTTTATCAATCAAGATTCTCCTCAACCTCCGATATTTTCATTCCAATGGCGAGAAATTATTTTACTGTGGTTGGGGCGTTTAGATATTCCGGCTTCAGAAAAAGAAGCGTTTATTCAAGCCTTAGTTAACTTTTCTGAAGATTATGGCAATTTTTATCAATATAGAGCTTATTTTCTGGCTGCTGTGGGACTCGCTGAATTTCCCGAATTTAGTCAAACTGATAAAATTATTAATCAGTTGATTCATTGGTGTTATGGTGAATTTGATTCAGTTCAACAAAAGTGGTTAAATTTTCCAACCCCGATTTTAGAACGAGCCAGAACTGCTTTATTTTCAACGAACCGACAACGAGCCGTTTTATTACTCGAAAAATATCTACAATCATTGTTTCATCCTCGAATTTGTTGGTTAGTTGCTTATAGTTTAGGTAAAAATTTTGATCCAGATAACAAAGTTGCTGAAAAGACTTTAATTCAATTATTAGAAACTGCTCCCGATCAAATCACTCAAATGAATGTTAGTTACAGTTTAGGACAAGTAAGTATTCGTCATCCTTTGGCGATTAATACTTTAACAGAAATCTTGAATTCTGCTTCTGAAGACACCCTTCGTCGTAAAGTCGCCTATCGACTGGGAAAAATTGATCCGGGAAATACAACAGCAATTCATCTTTTAATTAATTTAATTCAATCTCCTTTAACTTCTAGAAAAATTAGGTCAAGAGTGATTAAGGATTTGCGTGAAATTGCGCCTGACAATCCTTTTTTACAAAAAGATTTTGCGATGAATGTTTTGTCTATAAAATTATCTAGAAATCATCCTGTAAACTCCTGTAAATATACAGAAAAAACCAAAATTATTTTAGAACAAAGACTAACGACTGCTTCCGAGATGAAACTCAAGCGAAAATATGCAATTTCTCTGATTAAAATACAACTCGGACATCCAGAAGCGATCTCTACTTTGATTGAAAGTTTACAGATTCCTGGACAAACAATTGGAATATATAAACGCACCATTGAAGTTTTAAAAAAGGGTCTACTTCCAGAACAGCTTTCTCTTGTTGTCACCATCTTAAAAAACTATGGAATTGCTGTCAATCAAGGCGAACGTTCCGATCAAGCCCTAGAAATTTATAAACTCTTGTGGTATTGTGTTCAACAAATGTCCTATGCTGATTTTTGTGCCGCTTGGAACTCCGTTTAAAATAAAATTTAGGAGAGTGAATAAAAAATGGCAACTTATCTCATAACTGGATCAAATCGAGGAATTGGTTTAGAATATTGTCGTCAGCTTAAAATGCGAGGTGATGATGTCATTGCGGTTTGTCGTTCCGCTTCTGATGAACTTCAAGCGTTAAACGTGCAAATAGAAACCGATATTGATATTACTTCTGAGGCCTCTGTTTCTCAATTGGTTAAAAATTTAGGCAATCGTACAATTGATGTTTTAATTAACAACGCTGGAATCCTCGAAAGAATCACTCTGGATAACCTGGATTTTGAGAGTATTCGCCAACAATTTGAAGTCAATGCTCTTGGGCCTTTGCGGTTAACTCAGGCGTTACTTCCTCACCTCAAAAGCGGCTCAAAAGTTGTAATAATGACCAGCAGAATGGGTTCAATAGAAGATAATACCTCGGGCGGTTCCTACGGTTATCGAATGTCAAAAGTTGCCCTATCAATGGCGGGAAAATCCCTATCGCATGATTTAAAACCTCGTCAAATTTCCGTTGCTATTTTGCATCCGGGACTGGTCAAAACTCGCATGACAGGCTTTACTGACTCTGGAATAACCCCCGAAGAATCTGTCAAGGGATTACTGGATCGAATTGATGAATTAAATTTAGAAAATACCGGAACATTTTGGCACTCAAACGGTGAAATTTTGCCTTGGTAATTCATTGAAAATTTAGCCGATAAACTTGAAGACTAGGAAAAATTAGGTCTAGAATCATCAACAAACTCTCTGAGTCTCAAACCCTTTTTACTGTATTGTACTCAAAATGACAGAGGATTATCTATCTTAGGATAGAAGTAAAATTGCGCCAAATGACTTATCTTGTTTGTGTTAATTTTTGAGCTTTGATTGAACTTCTGCTTTAATCAAAATTAAATAGATGAAACATTTTAAGTTATTATGCCGAAAATTTTGGTTCCCCTTAACTCTTTTTATTGCTGTAACGGCATTTCTTTTGATTACTCCTATTACTATTGCTCAAACTGAAGATTTTGTGGTTCCCAACCCGGAACAATCTCCAGCTAATTTAGTCAATCCAACTCAAGATGGCTTATATTTTGCGGATGTTTTAGTGAGAGGAAGACCTATTTTTCAACTGGGAAGTTTAGCCGAAGTGAGTGCTACAAATCGCGCTCAAATTATTAACCGCAGAATTACGAGTTTAATCTCTCAAACGGATACTGTTCAACCCGTTACAGTTAATCTCAATCCGAATCAAAATATTGCGACGTTACAGGTTAGAAATCGCGTCTTAATGACCGTAACTCAGCAGGATGCTCAAGATTTTGGTTTGGAATTAGAAGCCCTAGCCCAAAGGTGGGCAGATCAACTGAATCAAGCCTTTGATAAACGTCCTTTAGCCATTGATGTCGGACAGCGTTTGTATGAAACCATTCGTCAGTTTTTTCGAGATACAATTAGCAATTTACCTGCAATTATCGGTGCTTTAATCGTTATTCTGGCAACTTGGGGAGTGGCGAGCGTTGTTCGTTATGCAGCCTTTAAATGGGCGCAAAAAACAGAAGGCGATTCTAATACCGAAATCTTAATTGGGCGGTTGAGTTATGGTGCTGTTTGGGTACTGGGAACTGTTGTGGCTTTAGGCGTTTTAGGGTTAGATTTTGCTGCTCTTTTGGGGGCTTTTGGACTAACCAGTGTGGCGATTGGTTTTAGCCTCAAAGATGTTTTAAGTAACTATATTTCGGGTGTTATTTTACTCGCGGCTCGTCCATTTAGAATTAACGATCAGGTTGTAATTAAAGACTTTGAAGGAACTATTACTCAAATTCAACTGCGAGGAACGACCCTGAAAACTTATGACGGACGTTTAGTTTATATTCCCAATCAAGAAGTTTTCCAAGCCAGTATTATTAATAACACTGCTTCTCCCCGTCGTCGCAGTTCAGTCATCGTGGGAATTGATTATAGTGAAGATCTCAGTACAGCGCAGAAAATTATTTTAAATGTTCTCAATAATCTCTCTGAGGTGGAAACAAACCCTGCTCCTGATATTTTAGTGAAAGAATTAGCCCCCAGTACCGTAAATTTAGAAGTGCGGTTTTGGGTTGATTCTCGACGGGCTGGCTATTTAGCCACAACTTCAAATGTGACTCAAGGGATTAAGGAAGCATTAGAACAGGCAAATATTGATATGCCAACGGATATTTATACCCTAGTTTTTCGCAATCTACCCAATCAAGTTAATGGCAATGTTACCGCTCAATTGAATCAAGAATAAAGAAGGAAAAAGGCAAGAGGCATGAGTGAGGTGGTGAGAGCTTATACTGCGGTTAATTGTTCGAGTTTGGCTTGAGCATCTGTCTGAGAAGGTGCCGCATCTTGTACGAGCGCTCACATTTCACCCTGACATTCGACAAGTTACCCACCCTGTGAAGAACTTGAGTCAAAAGGTTCATGTCAAATCAACTTAATTTGTATTAGTAAAACTTATCTTTAAGTCTGAGAAGTTTTCTGAAAATTGCTACAACAATATACGGCCAAAATTTAGGAGTTGTATTACAATGTAGGCAAAAATCTGCTCCTTAGATAACCATGACTCAGTTTAAATTCTTGATCACCGCTATTTCAACGGTTTCCATCGCTGGCAGCATCATTTTAGGTTCAACTTCTGCGGAAGCTTGCTTATATAATAAGTTAAAATCCGGGTCTAGCAGCTTCAATTCAACGGATAAAGTCGCTTTCAATTGGAAGAACTTATTGACTTCCAAAGAAATCGCAAAGGCGGCTGGAATTGCTGCTGCTACTGGAACTGCGGGTTTTTTGGCACTCGGTTTATTTTATTACCGTCGTCGTGACGCGAAATTAGCTAGCCGGTCTTTTGAGAGTTTTGCTGAAGTCAGTGATCCGGTTAAATTGCATCCAGAAGCCCCTAGCAGCGAACTAGAGATTCAAGATGATGCAACAATTTCTGGCGCAGAATCTTCTCAGAAAGAAGTCGTTTTGATGAAATAACTCAAACATTTTACCAACTTATTTGTCCGATATCATTTCGTTAAGTTAATGGGAAATGTTCAGCTCAAATGTCCTTTGAAACTGTTAAGTAAAGTTTATCTTAGATTGAAGAATTTCCCATTTTTTGAAGCTTGATTTTGCCATTAGCTCTCTGTTAAGGTAAAGATCTTAACTCCTGATTAAGGGTTTGATGAGTGAATGCTACTTATATTAAGGGGTGCAACGTTTTTGAAGAGGCACCCCTTTTTCTTCATTCTTGAATTGGGTATTGGGCCAATTTAACAATAAGCCGAGTTATATCAAACTGTATATAAAACTTTGGTAAAGTTACCTTTTTGGCAAGCTCTGTAAGAAAAAACTACATATAATTGACCTAGTTCACTCGGTATTTATTCGGTTTTCTACCCGTTCAAGCCCATTTTTTTGATTCAACTCGGGAGATATTTATGAAATCTGTAGGTGCAGACTGTCAAAATGATCATTCTCAGACCATGACAGGGTGGTTATCATCTGCTGCAATGGCGGCAATCACAGCCTTAGTTGCATTGCCCACTCAGGCGATTACTGTTGGACAAGTTAAAACCCAAGTTTTTCCCTATGTACCCCGGGATTATACTGTATTAGATGTGGCAACAGGGAGTTACGTTCCCCTGAATTCCACAGCAGAACTTACCCTCGATGAATTCTTTCGGTTGCAAGCAGACGAACTCTCGAGCGTTACTTCTAGCGCCCAAACTGCTTCTAACAATGCTTTTGATGTCTCAAACCCAACGGATGCTTTTGGGGGTATTAGTGAGACAACAACAGTTACTGGGGTTGGTAGTCCCAGTTTTAAGAATGTCATTGATATCGACGGTAGCATTAATCTTGATGGGGAGAATAAGTTTACGATCAATGCAGATCGCGGAGAATCAGTCGTTCTCAATATTAGAGGTGATTTAAGGCTCTCTGGCTTTGCAGCGATTGAATTAACTGGCGGTGTCAAAGTCGATAACGTACTGATTAATGTTTTAGGGGATGTCTCGCTATTCGGAGATTCTAGTGTATTTGGTACCATCTTAGCGGTTAACAACGGTTCAAATACAACCATTAATGGGGGGAGAGTCGCAGGCACCCTGATTGCCAGAGATATTTCTCTAGCGAATGCTTCAGTCGATGGAGTGTACTTTGTTCCCGAACCGTTTACTATCCTGGGAACAGCTACCGCTTTAGGATTTGGAGTTTTGTTTAAGAAAGAATATTCTCAGAAGAATAAGAAGGAGAAGACTAAAGTCTAAAGAATGAACACAACAAAACCAGTCCCTGAAAATAGACTATATACTGATTACCTGATTAGTACCTAGTCTATTTTTTTACCTGATTTTATAAAATAATATTATAGTAACCTACACAACAATAACAGCATCCTAACTTGTTCTCTCAGTGACTTCCTCTTTTTGGACAATAGACCCAGAGTTACACTAATGATGATCATTTAGTTGCATTGCTCTCTGTAAGCTATTTGAGGAAATATGAGGATAACTTGTGGATGCTGTTACCGATTTTTGACGAGACAGATGTTAACTTAAACAGCAGTTTTGACCTCCTAGTTTACTGAATTGACTTCCTCGTTATTCAATTTGAAATGGAGTTACATTAAAGAATACTATTAGTTTTAATGTATTGCTCCCAAATCACCATTTGAGGAAATATCTGCAACTCAGGTAGGTACTGCTGTGTGAAATGACAGACTTCAGATGAAACAGTGTGTTTGACCTCCTAATTTCAATTTAATTGGCGATGATCAACTTTTTTATATTAAGTTCTGATGAACCTTTGAAACATCGCTTGTTTATCTGTCAATTGAAGCTTGATTAGCTTCTATTAATAATGTAATTCTTTATCCGTTAATCGGCAAGTCAATTCAACTAAAGTTTACAATTCACGGTACATTTACTTTTAAAGATATTAACTTAGGTAAATTAGATAATTCTTGTAAATTACTCTTGACAGAACTTACACCCGGACGTGCTGATCCGTGAGTAGCTGAGACGATTGTTAGCGCGACTCCGAACAAAAATCCCCCACCTAATGGCGAGGGATTGAATGTAAATTAAGCAAGTTCAGCTAGAGCTTTATTAACCGAACTTACCCGCAGTCGAGGCAATCAGGAAGGCGGCATAGGTCAGAATATAACCAACCGTGAAGTGAGCCAGACCAACCACACGAGCTTGAACGATAGACAGAGCAACGGGCTTGTCTTTCCAACGAACCAGGTTCGCCAGAGGAGTCCGTTCGTGCGCCCAGACAATCGTTTCGATCAGCTCTTGCCAATAACCCCGCCAAGAGATCAGGAACATGAAGCCTGTTGCCCAAACCAGGTGTCCGAAGAGGAACATCCAAGCCCAGACTGACAGATTATTAGTTCCATAGGGGCTGTATCCGTTAATGAGCTGGGCAGAGTTCAGCCAAAGATAATCTCTAAACCATCCCATCAGGTAGGTTGAGGATTCATTGAACTGAGCTACATTACCCTGCCAGACGCCCAGATGCTTCCAGTGCCAGTAGAAGGTTACCCAACCCAGGGTGTTCAGCATCCAGAACATCGAGAGATAGAAAGCATCCCAAGCAGAGATGTCACAAGTACCGCCACGACCGGGGCCGTCGCAGGGGAAGGCATAACCAAAATCCTTCTTATCAGGCATCAGCTTGGAACCGCGAGCATCCAAGGCACCTTTGACAAGAATCAAGGTGGTGGTATGCAGACCCAAAGCGATCGCATGGTGAACCAGGAAGTCGCCAGGGCCAATGGTTAAGAACAGAGAGTTCTTGCCAGAGTTAATCGCGTCTAACCAACCGGGCAACCAAACATTACCGTGATTGGGCCATGCAGTGGTAGCAATGCTATCCGGGTTGGACAACAGAACATCCATCGCATAAACAGCTTTCCCGTGAGCTGCCTGAATGAACTGAGCAAAGACAGGCTCAATCAGGATTTGCTTTTCAGGAGTACCGAAGGCAACAACAACGTCGTTATGAACGTAGATTCCTAAAGTGTGGAAGCCCAGGAACAGAGACACCCAGCTCAGGTGAGAGATGATCGCCTCTTTGTGTTCGAGCATCCGAGCTAACACATTACCTTTGTTGGCTTCTGCATCATAGTCACGAACAAAGAAGATCGCGCCGTGAGCAAAAGCACCAACCATCAAGAAACCAGCAATGTATTGATGGTGTGTGTACAGTGCAGCTTGAGTGGTGTAGTCCCGCGCCATAAATGCGTAAGGCGGAATGGAGTACATATGCTGGGCAACCAAAGAAGTGATTACACCCAAAGCAGCCAACGCCAAGCCTAACTGGAAGTGCAGAGAGTTGTTGATCGTGTCATACAACCCTTGGTGGGGCAGATTGAACTGACCTTCATTCTTGAAGCCGAACAGGGGATCTTTGGAATTGAGCATTTCTTTGATGCTATGACCAATTCCAAATTGAGTCCGGTACATATGTCCAGCGATGATGAACAGTACAGCGATCGCTAGATGGTGGTGAGCCATATCCGTCAGCCAGAGAGATTCAGTCTGAGGATGGAATCCACCTAAGAAGGTCAGAATAGCAGTTCCTGATCCTTGAGAAGTCCCAAACACATGGCTAGCTGTATCCGGATTTTGAGCATAAACGCCCCAGTTTCCGGTGAAGAAGGGAGCCAAGCCTGCCGGGTGAGGCAGAGTGCTGAGGAAGTTATCCCAGCCAACGTGCTGTCCGCGAGACTCAGGAATGGCAACGTGTACCAAGTGTCCTGTCCAAGCCAGAGAGCTAACTCCAAATAGACCCGCCAAGTGATGGTTCAGACGAGATTCAGCGTTTTTGAACCAGGAGAGGCTGGGACGATATTTCGGTTGGAGGTGTAACCAGCCTGCAAACAGGAAGATTGCAGACAGCAACAACAGGAAGATGGAACCTTGATAGAGATCACCATTGGTTCGCATTCCGATGGTGTACCACCAGTGGTAAACACCTGAGTAGGCGATGTTAACGGGGTTAGAAGCACCTGCTTGCGTGAAAGCATCTACCGCAGGCTGTCCGAATTGAGGGTCCCAAATCGCATGAGCGATCGGACGGACATTTAAGGGATCTTTAACCCATTGTTCAAAGTTACCTTGCCAAGCGACGTGGAAAAGGTTGCCAGAAGTCCAAAGAAAGATGATGGCAATGTGGCCGAAGTGGGAAGCAAAAATCTTTTGGTAAAGATTTTCTTCCGTCATGCCATCATGACTCTCAAAATCATGGGCTGTGGCAATCCCGTACCAAATCCGCCGAGTGGTCGGATCTTGTGCCAATGCCTGGCTAAATTTGGGAAATTTAGTTGCCATAAGTCCTAACTAAATCGTCTTCTCTTGCGAAGTTGCTCCATCTCCTTCGGAGACGCTGGGCGAACGACGGAAACCGCCAATACCGCACTGAGCGATCTCTTGGGATGGTCCACTCAAGGAGTCAGAGTCAGTTTGAGGATGACCCCAACCCTTGAGCGGGAGACTCTCATCCAACTGAAATGATTCGAGCCAGGAAGAACGCCCAAGTGGTGACGATTCCTCCAAGTAGGTAGTGAGCAACTCCCACTGCACGACCCTGAGTAATGCTCAGAGCGCGAGGCTGGATTGCTGGAGCTACCTTGAGCTTATTATGCGCCCAAACGATCGATTCGATCAGTTCTTGCCAGTAGCCACGACCACTAAACAGGAACATTAAGCTGAATGCCCAAACAAAGTGTGCTGCGAGGAACATCAAACCATAGGCAGACAGGGCAGACCCATAGGAGGTGATGACCTGAGAGGCTTGCGCCCAGAGGAAATCACGCAACCATCCATTAATGGTAATGGCACTCTGGGCAAAGTTACCATTGGTTATGTGAGAAATTGTACCGTCTGATCCTACAGTTCCCCAGACGTCAGATTGCATCTTCCAACTGAAGTGGAAAATCACAATCGAGAGGGAATTGTACATCCAGAACAGACCTAAGAACACGTGATCCCAACCGGAAACTTGGCAAGTACCACCCCGACCCGGACCGTCGCAGGGGAAGCGGAAGCCTAATTCAGCCTTATCAGGAATCAGGCGAGAACTGCGGGCGTACAGAACACCCTTCAGCAGAATCAGAACGGTAACGTGAATGGTAAAGGCATGGATATGGTGAATCATAAAGTCCGCCGTACCCAATGTAATCGGCATCATTGCCACCTTACCAGCCACTGCAACGACATCTCCACCAAAGGCTGGGCTGACGCTAGCCAAGGCGTTCGGAGCCGTATTACCGGGCGCCAAGGTATGTAGGTGTTGAACCCACTGAGCAAAGATCGGCTGGAGCTGAATCCCGGTATCTGAGAACATATCTTGAGGACGACCAAAGGCCCGCATTGTATCGTTGTGAACGTACAAGCCAAAGCTATGGAAGCCCAGGAAAATACAAACCCAGTTCAAGTGAGAGATAATCGCGTCACGGTGACGAATTACCCGATCCAAAACGTTATTAACGTTCTTTGCCGGATCATAATCGCGCACCATGAAGATTGCACCATGAGCGCCTGCACCCACTATCAAGAATCCGCCAATCCACATATGGTGGGTGAATAGGGAAAGTTGAGTGGGATAATCCGTAGCAATGTAGGGGTAGGGCGGCATGGCATACATATGGTGAGCCACGATGATGCTCAAAGAACCCATCATTGCCAGGTTAATCGCTAGCTGTGCGTGCCAAGAAGTTGTTAGGGTTTCGTAGAGACCTTTGTGACCTGTACCCCCAATGAGTAAGGGGTCTCTGTGAGCCTCTAGAATTTCCTTCATGCTGTGACCAATACCCCAGTTGGTGCGGTACATATGGCCAGCAATGATGAACAGTACAGCTAAGGCTAGGTGATGGTGTGCTGTATCTGACAACCACAAGCCACCTGTTACAGGATTAAGACCTCCTTTGAAGGTTAAGAAGTCTGAGTATACTCCCCAGTTTAAGGTGAAGAAGGGTTTTAAACCTTCTGCAAAGCTGGGATACAACTCGGTCATTAAATCCCGGTTCAGGATGAACTCATGGGGCAGGGGGATATCTGCGGGGGCTACCCCAGAATCCAGCAGCTTGTTAATGGGTAAGGACACGTGAATTTGGTGTCCAGCCCAACCTAAGCATCCCAAGCCTAGCAATCCGGCTAAGTGGTGGTTCATCATCGACTCCACATTCTGGAACCATTCCAGTTTCGGAGCCCGTTTGTGATAGTGGAACCAACCTGCAAACAGCATCAAACCTGCCATAACCAGCCCACCAATAGCGGTGCAGTAAAGCTGGTATTCGTTTGTAATGCCGGATGCACGCCAGAGTTGGAACAATCCAGAGGTGATCTGAATTCCGTGGAAGCCTCCTCCCACATCTGCATTTAAAATTTCTTGACCGAAGATTGGCCAAACCACCTGGGCACTCGGTTTAATGCCTGTGGGGTTTGTTAGCCAAGCTTCATAATTTGAAAACTTCGCGCCGTGGAAGTAAGCGCCACTCAGCCAGATAAAAATAACCGCTAAATGACCGAAGTGGGCGCTAAAGATTTTGCGCGAAATATCTTCTAAATCACTGGTATGACTATCGAAGTCGTGAGCGTCGGCGTGCAGGTTCCAAATCCAGGTGGTGGTATTTGGACCTTTGGCTAGATCACGTCGGAAGTGACCGGGTTTTGCCCATTTTTCAAACGAAGTAGGAACTGGATCGTTATCGACCGTTATCCTTACCTTCGCCTCCGGCTCTGGAGGACTGATGGTCATTGAGACTCTCCTCTCTCTATGACAAAAACTCTACGTGTTGTGAATTATGAAACAAGTCATTAAACTTTTTCAAAATCCTTCGCAAAAGTTAATGTATTACTAACAATTGCTAGGAAGCAACACAACTCCCTATTACTTTACTACAAGAGTGGAAAATTTTATTTTCACACTCAACCCCTCTTTACAGCTTTGGAAATTTCCCTGGGCCGTTTCAAGGGGCTGTTGTATCTAAATGATATATCATCTTTCCCTGTCAGGGGGAAATGGCTTGTTAACAATAATTAAAAGCAGCTATAAGCCTTGTTGTATATGGGTTGTAGTTGATTTTAAGTCGCAAAAGCCACCAAAAATCATTGATAAATGTTACAAAACTTAAACTAGATGAATGTAAGTTCTTAAACTTAAAAGATCTTGACACCGTGAAATTAGCGATCACTGTTTAGCAACCCGAGGATCGCCCCAGATCTCTTAGGGTTGCGTGAGTGTGTGCTGTGAGACGGGGTTCTCTATATCTTCTCAACTGGCCAGCCTGATTGTTAACGAGAACCAAGTAATAATCGCGCTCAAATCTCAATGTTAAGGGAATGGTACGCAATCATCATCTAGCCAAAGCGATCGATGTTTGCGACCTGCATCAAGTCAAGGGAAGTGTTTCAGGAGGATGCTGAAAATCTTCTCCAACGATAAATCTTGTTCTATCAACAGGATAGGTTTTGACATAAATAAGGCATCCAGTCTCAGACCTTGGGCTATAGGCACAATGGGGTGGATACCGCAGCCAACTGCCAGTTGGATAACTCCCCAACTCATCCTGCCAAATCCCTTCAATCACAAAGATTTCTTTGATTTCCGTCTCCACTACATTCGATAGTGTAGTGTGGGGCTGCCAGCGCTCGACCCAGACTTTTTCTGGATATCCAGTTTGTTGATAAAGGAGCTGCAATTCGATCTGGGGGATAATACCTGATTGCCAGGAGGACTTGTAGATATTTGTTTTAATCTGTTGGCGACTTTTTCCACCGTGTTGTCGCAATTTAACAAAGGTCAAACATCCCCGCTCGCTGTAGGGGCGATGGATAAACCCTTCAGGATTCAGCATATAAGTTCCTGGTGGATGTACCCCGGTTTCGTCTGCAAAATCGCCCTGAAGGACCAAAATTTCTTCTCCTCCAGGATGGCCATGTAACGAAAAAAATCCACCTGGATCAAATTTAGTCAGCATAGTGACTGGATGCTCTTGAACCTGATGATCAGATTCAAAACAACCAAACCAGATTCCAGTAAAGATTGTCTGATACCAGACGAGCGATGTCGGCAGGACAGCAACACGGGTAAATAAGTTTTCGTTAACTTGTTTAGGTTGCCATTGAAGCTGAGAACCCACTAGAATTACACCTCAAATTTTTTGAACTTTTCAGACACTAGCCTACAACAAAGACTTTACTATTACCACAGAAAAGTCTTAGGTTAGTTTAATCAACTCAAAACCTATGAATCATACATCTTGCTAAAAAGGAATCTTGCTGTAGCGATTCAAGGGGGTAGTTCACTCAATGATCCTTTTGGGCTATAGTTCCATAGTGGAAGCCTTCCATACAAAATTGGATTTGGGAGTTTCAGGAGAACTCAATGTTGAACAGGAAATGCGGTCGGACAACCCTAAGAAAATGGCTAATATCAGCCCTAGCCGTCATCTTAGTTTTCAATCTTCTCGGATGTGAGCAACCCGAATTACCCGAAGCGAGTCTACCCATTATCTCAGTCTCTCAACCGACAACAGAGATGGCTGAAGTCTCGCCTCCGAAAGCAATTCAAATGCTCCATCCCCCCCTTGATGTCCATCAACCTCAAGTCACCATCCTCAGTCCTCAACCTGATGAACTTCTCCAAGACAACACCATCAATGTCCAACTTCAAGTCCAGGACTTACCCATTTTTCGAGATGAAACATTAGGTTTAGGGCCACATCTACAAGCCATTCTCGACAATCAACCCCTAGAAGATATCTACACCCTCGACCAACCCCTTATTTTATCGGATCTCGAAGCCGGAACCCATACCCTGCGAATATTTGCGGCTTACCCTTGGGGAGAAAGCTTCAAAAACGAAGGTGCCTACGCTCAAACCACCTTTCATATCTTTACCAAAACTCCTGAAAACAACCCTAACCCTCAACTTCCCCTCTTAACCTATAACCAACCGAGAGGAACCTACGGCGCCGAACCCGTTTTGTTAGACTTTTACCTCGCCAATGCTCCCCTACATCTAGTCGCTCAAGAAAATCCAGAAGATGAAATAGTTGATTGGCGAATTCGCGTCACCGTCAACAGTCAAAGTTTTATCATCGATCAATGGCAACCTATATATATAAAAGGTATAAAACCGGGAAAAAACTGGGTACAACTCGAATACCTCGATGAACTCGGAGAACCCCTGACCAACGTCTACAACAACACTGCTCGCGTCTTTACTTACGACCCCAACAGTCAGGATACCCTCTCAAAACTGGTACGCGGTGAACTGACTATCGCCCAAGCCCGCCCCATTGTTGATCGAGGCTATGAGGGTAAAATCATCACTCCAGAACCCCAAATTACTCCAACTCTCGAAGAAATTCCTGAAATCTTAGAACCCGTTGAAACCCCAGAAGAAGTTGAAATCGTTCCTTCCACAGAAGAAACCCCTGAAACTCTAGAACCCGTTGGAACCCCAGAAGAAATTGAAATCGTTCCTTCGACAGAAGAAATCCCTGAAACTCTAGAACCCGTTGAAACCCCAGAAGAACTTGAAACCCCTGAAACATTAGAACCCGTTGAACCCCTAACCCTCGAAGAAAAAACTGATGACATTGAAACGATTCCAGAAATAGACATTCCTCTAACCCTGAACGAAACATCTGAAACCCCAGTTGAGGAAGTTTTACCCTCTGAAGAACTCGAACAACTTCTCTCAAGCGAAACCAAACCCGAAACCGAACCAACCCCCCAAACCAATGGATGGTTTGATCGCATAAAAGGTCAAATTCAGCAACTGCCTGTATTCGACAGAGGTAATTCTCAAACCAGTCCATCAATACCTGCGTCACAAACCGCAGAACCCAGCGAAACTGATAATCTATTCCAACGAATTTTTAGCCGTTTTCAGCAAAACCCCTCTGAACCCGAACCTTCTCAGACCTTACCTGAAATTGTCGAGGAAGTTCCAATGGCTGAACCAAGTCAACCCGTATTAGAATCGGAAAAATCTCTAGAACTCCTTCCCGATGAATTTCAACCCACCCCAGAACAGATCAACATAGACACATCGGTTGTTGAACCCGAAGTTGAAACCTCAGCAGACATTTTGGATGAAACTTCCACTGAAGAACCACAAACCCCGTTAGAAGAACCCATTATCATTCAACCGGAACCGGAACCGGAACCCCTTCCTGAAATCGTGGATGAGACTTCTATTCTAGACCTAGAAACCCAGTTAGAAGAACCTGTAGAAGTTGAACCCGAACCTGAAATGATGGATGAAACTCCCATTGAAGACCTAGAAACCCAGTTAGAAGAACCTATGGAAGTTGAACCCGAACCCGAAATGATGGATGAAACTTCTATTGAAGACCTAGAAACCGACCGAGAAAACTCCTAGCCTGTCCCCACAAACTTATTAATCTTAGGCTAACCTAGAAAAGCGTGGCATCAACTACCACGGCTTAAAGAAGTCGGGGATTAGTAACGCTTCTTCGCCCTATATTTAATAGACAAAGTGAAGATGAACTACACCCGGCTTATACAAGTCGTGGTTTCTGACGCTTCTTTGCCCACATTTGCTTCATGTTTCCGCAATCAGTAGGGATGTGCGACTCTGCGTCTAAAGAGGCTCGTTCCAAACCCGCAAGCCCCAACTCAAACAAACCTGGGCAGCATTGATGTCTCGATCTTCGGTGTGACCGCAATGGGAGCAAATATGAACCCTGTCATTCAAGGTCTTGGGTGTTAATTCCCAACAGTTATTACAGCGCTGCGTCGGCTTTAATTGTTGGGTTGGGGCTTCTAAAAATATCCCACCCGCTTCGACAACTTTGTACTTGATTGACTCTCGAAGCATTCCTATAGCAACGTCTAACAAATTTCGGTTTAATCCGGTTTTTTGACGTTTCCGTTTGCTCCCTTTTTTCGCCTTGCGAGTCATGCCCTTGATATTTAGCTTTTCAGTAACGACCAAGCTATTACCGCTAACAATTTGTGCCGCTACTTTGTGCGTCCAGTCTTGCCGTTGATTGGCAACTTTTCGTTTAACTTTGCTGATTCGAGCCTGACATTTTTTCCAGCGTCGAGAGGCTTTAAGCCTGCGTTTTTCCGGTTTGCGTTTGCGCCTCAACCCTTTAGAAAGTTGAGTGATTTTCCCAGTAGCTCGTTTGAGGAATTTGGGAGACTCAATCAATTCACTATCGCTGGTAGCAACGGCAACTTTAGATCCAAAGTCTAAACCGATAGCTCCTTTTCCTGTCGATCTTTTTGGACAACACTCAACCGTAATTGACGCATACCATTTTCCGTTACGCCAAAAAATAGTGCAGGTTTTAGGAATTCCCCAGGTTCTCGCCTTCCCTCTCATTTGAACGGTGATGTTTAAATCTCTTAGATTCAAATAACCGTTTACCCCGTTGTTGGTGGTAACTCTCCAGCTTTGTTTGTTGGGGTAGTCCCACCCGGAATAATGGCGAGAGGATTTGAATTTGGGGTATTTTCCTAATCCTTTGAAGAAACGTTTAAACGCAAAATCAACTCGCTTTAAAGTCGCTTGTAAGGTTTGAGAACCCAATTTTTTGTACTCAGTCCAAACTTTTTTAAACTCGGGTAGCGAGTTTTGCTGCTCGAAATAATCAACCGAGTGGTTGAACCGTTGGTATTGCGTTTTTCTGTTAGTAACCGCAGCATTATACAGACAACAGTGCATTCGTCGCGCCCAGTGTAATTGAGTTTCTTGACGACGGTTTGGGTAAAGCCTGTATGTGATTCTGCGTGTTACCATGTCGGTATTATACACTTGAACAACAAAGGTCGTGATTGTTCACGGAGGCTACGGCGTTATCCCGCCCTACCGTATAGACGACGGGGATAATCGCGCTTTAGTTTTTTGATGGAGTTAATCTTCGATGGCTGACCCAAAACATCTCGCAATACTTAAACAAGGGGTTGCGGTTTGGAACCACTGGAGAATACACAATCCCCAAATTAAACCGAATTTGAAAGGTGCTGATTTAAGATCGGCTATTCTGCGGTTATCTACTCTTAAAGGAGTTAATCTCAGTCAAACGAACCTGACAGAAACCGATCTCAAAGGTGCAGATCTATGGTATGCAAATCTCATGGGCGCTGATCTTCGAGGGGCAGACTTGAGAGGGGCGAACCTTTGGGGAGCGGATCTTTCTCAAACTCAACTTTTGGGGGTGAATTTTCAAGGTGCCATTCTAACAGGGGTTTGTATTCTCGATGGTCGCATTGACAACCAGACCAACTTTAATGATGTTCTGTGTCGGTTTATTTACCGCCAAGCCAATCAACAAGAACGACTTCCCCTTGATCCTAACCTGAGTTTGGCTTCTGGAGATTTCGCTCACTGGATTCAAACCCGATAAAATCAAGGTACATTTTACAAGAAGTCTTAATTTTAATGACTAGCACTGCTATGGAACCTTTCGCAACCCCAAGACCGCAGTTTTACACCTGGAAAGGCTATCGTTGTGCTTATGAAGTTTATCCAAATATAGACTCCGAATCTTCAGAACATATACCTTTATTGTTGATCCATCCCATTGGTGTGGGATTATCCCGTCGGTTTTGGGATCGGTTTTGCGATCGCTGGCAACAGCAAGGTTATCAAAACCCGATCTATAATCCTGATTTACTGGGGTGTGGTGAGAGTGAAATGCCTCGCATCGCCTACCAACCCCAAGATTGGGCCGAACAACTCAACGAATTTCTGCAAACGGTTATTCAAAAACCTGTTGTTGTTTTAGTACAAGGAGCGCTTCTCCCCACTGCGATCGCGTTGGTTGAGTTACAGCAGCAACAACAAACGAACTTAATTAAAGGTTTGGTGTTATCTGGGCCTCCGGCTTGGCGAGTGATCACGGATGCAGGTTCACCCACTCAACATCGACTGCTGTGGAATTTGTTTTTTGATGATCCCGTTGGAAGTTTGTTTTGGCTTTATGCACGTCGTCGCCAGTTTGTCCAGTCTTTCTCTATTCGTCAACTCTTTGCAGAAGCCGAAGCGGTGGATCAACAATGGCTTGATCTATTAGAAGCCGGATCGACTCACTCCAAAAGTCGATATGCGGTGTTTTCCTTTTTAGCGGGGTTTTGGCGAAAAAATTACGAATCTGAAATGGGGGCGATCGCTCAACCGACGTTAGTCGCGATCGGTGAAAAAGCTTCGAGTATTAGTCGCAAAGGGATTTCAGAAACGCCAGAACAACGCGCTCAAGCCTATCAGAACGGTTGGCCTCATGCTCAGGCTCGGATTATTCCCGGTCGCAATGTCCTCCCCTACGAATCAACCGCAGAGTTTATAGAGATTGTAGCTGAGTTTCTGCACAGTCTTCCCTAAGTTGACTTCCCTATCTAGAGCAACCTGAACCGATCTGGGGTGAGGGTTTTTGTTAAATCACCGTAGTTTGCTCAGTATAGATTTATATACACTTCTCAGTCTACCTGCGTAAGTATTACGACTTTTACGGCACTTACTCAGTGATATTACTGATTTTAAATTTAGATATAAAATTCAATTAAATATAAACATCCGTAGAATTAAGGAAAATTCCACAAAAGTCAAACCTAAAAAACTAAAATATCCGTAAAAACTATGAATTTTTTGAAACATTTGTCTTTTTAAGAGAGCAGCATACAAGGTGATTTATGTCACATATAAATCTCAGAGATTACACTAATATCATCTTGTTAAAGCCTAATTATGCCTAGATATTGCTCAGAGCTTTAATAATGTAAAGACTCAGTAAAAAAAACTAAAATTATGTTCAAAACAGTCAATCACAGCTAAGATGTAGAAAGACAATAAAAGTATTCCACAAACACAAAATACTCAAGTTTTTAAATTGAATCAGGAGTAGCCCCCATGAAAACTAAACTATTTGCTCTATTAACGGGTCTGACAACTGTTACCACTTTAGTCGCTGCAACAGTACCCGCTCAAGCTGGAGAAATTGATGATTTAATTCAAGCGTTCCGAGAGTTTGCACCCACTCAAGACCGTATGCAAATTCAAGCTGATGGTGTAAATCTTAAAGAATTTGCTCTCACAGGGCCTTTAAGACTGGGTCAAAGCACGGGAAATTTAGAAGCTGTGTTTCTCGGTGAAGTTGCGGGTAATCTAGACAATAAACTTGACTTTTCATCCAGCAATGGTCAGAGCGGAACAATGTGGTCTGATATCAAAGCTTTTAATGAACTGTATGACTATGGCACAACCAAATCCGATGGTATTACTCATCCTAAAATGGGCAGTTTTAACCCAGAATACAATTCTTTAGATGGTTTTCTAGATATTGGTTCAAAGTTGTCTCTGGGTTCATTTGCCGCAGGTGACAGCTTAGACTTTATGTTGTCGAATTCAAATGCTAACTTTGGTTTAGCCTCTGGACAGTTCAAAGGTTACAGTCTGGAAGGTTTTGAAGATTGGCTAATCGTTGGAGTTGAAGATAAAATTCTCGCAAACAGCGACAGAGACTTCAACGATGTGGTATTTGCGGTTAAACTTGGTTCTCCTGCGGCGAGTGTTCCCGAACCTTCAACTATTGCGGCTTTGATGGGTGTTAGTGCTGCTTTTGGAGTCAGCCGACGCAAGAATGGTAATAAGTCCTAGTAATAGCTAACAAACTCCAGTCAACATCACGAATAATTTAATGAACCCCCAACTGGAATTTCACAGCATGGGGGTTAGTTATTTTTATTGAATGCGATCGCCTCTCGAAGTGCTATAAAATGTTATGGTATCGTTGTCTAAGTAAACTATTGTATCAGTCAGTTCTATGTCACGACAGGATGCCAAAGAAATTTGGAAACTTGTTATCGTTTCGGTTGCAAGTTTATCATTGTTGGGAATAGCAGTTCACCTGATTATTCCTAAAGAGTTAATTTCTCAAGTTGTACCCGGACAAACCGTTTCACCTCGCTTACAAGCGGATCTGCTGAAAATTGGAATTCTGACCTCATCCAAAGATTATCAGACTTTTATTGAATATTTACAAGATCAATTGGGAAATCAGTTAGAAATTACTTTAGAGGGGGATGGAAATCTTTCCTATCAAGCGGCTAAAAATAAAATCATTCAAAATCAGTGGGATATTGTTTTTACTCTTTCTCCGATGCTGTCTGTTGCGGCTAAAGATAATGGATATTCGTTTGCAGCCCGGATGTTCCCCAATTTTGAACCTTATTATGAATCCGCTTTATTTGTGAGAAATGATAGTTCGATTCAATCTTTGGCTGATTTAAAACCCACAACAACAATTGCTTTGGGTGACTTTAACTCCGCCTCCAGTTTTTATATGCCGATTTATGATTTATATGGTAAAACCTTAAGAGTAAATGCAGGAAACCGTTCTTCTCAAATTCGAGAAATGGTAAAAAGTGGAAAAGTAGATGTGGGTGCAAGTTCTTTTGATTTAGTTAAAGATAATCCGGCTTTTCGGATGATTCATGTCAGTCGAAAAATTCCTGGTTCCGGGGTTTATCTGTCTCCCAAGTTATCAAAGTCGGATCAAACACTTCTGAAAAAAGTATTGTTAGATGCTCCTGCTATAATTAAACAACAAGCAAACTATGATGTAGGTCAAGAACCAGATTACACAATGTTTGTCGGAATTTCACGTCGAGCGGAAGAAGTTCTAGCTTGTGCAGATTTTTCTCAAAATCAAATTAACTTTTTTTGTCCGCCTTCCAACACGGATTATATTGCATCTAACGAGACTGCTGTTATCGGTAAAGTCAATGGGTTTAGTTATGTTGATAATGATACACTTCATCTAACATTATCAGGAAAAGATGGTAATTTGTATCGTGTGGTTGTGGCTCGGAAAATTCTCAATCAAGTTCCAAATGCACCACCACCTCCCGGTTTAATTAATAAAACGCTTCAAATTATTGGAGTTCAACCTGTTGAAGTTAACAGTCGTTTAGAGTTAAAAGTCGAACAAGCCAATCAGTTACAAGTCTTGTAAAAATTATTGTTAATTCAAGAATAATTTTAAAGATTTGTTGGGTGATGTAATTGAAGTTACTCTTATTTCAAAAGCGTGACATTGACGAAAAAATCTTATATAATTTTAAAGCTGTTATTTCTAAAGAAAAATGTCATCGGCTGAAAAAAAATTAGAAAAGAAAGTTTCACCTAACCCAAAAAATCCATTAGTTAGACCGTTTTTAAAGTGGGCGGGAGGAAAGAGACAATTACTTAACGTCTTGAAAGAACATCTTCCCACAAAATACAAAACCTATTATGAACCTTTTGTGGGTGGGGGTGCTTTTTTGTTGGATTTGGAACCCAAACAAGCAGTGATTAATGATAGTAATGGAGAACTGATTAACTGTTATCAGGTGATTAGAGATTCTGTTGAAGAACTCATTGAAGATTTAGGAAAACACGAAAATAATGAATATTACTACTATAAAATGAGAGAATTAGACCGCAAAAGAAGCTTTGACAATAAAACCCCAGTTGAACGAGCATCAAGAATTATCTATCTAAACAAAACTTGTTATAACGGACTGTTTAGAGTTAATTCTCGGGGACAGTTTAACGTTCCTTTTGGTCGATACAAAAATCCAAATATTCTCGATATATCTGTTTTACGAGCGGTGAGTAACTATCTCAATGACAATCAAGTAGAAATTATCAATGGTGACTTTAAAAGTGCCGTTAAGACGGCTAGAAAAGGAGATTTTGTTTATTTTGATCCTCCCTATGATCCGGTGTCAGATACTGCTTCTTTTACGGGTTATGATATTAATGGGTTTAATCGCAATGAACAGGAACGGTTAAAAGCCACCGTTGATGAGTTGAATCAAAAAGGATGTTATGTGTTATTGAGTAATGCTTATACGGATTTTATTGTTGATTTGTACAAAGATTATAAACCACACATTAAAGTTTCTGCAATTAGGGCGATTAACTCTAATGGGAGAAAAAGGGGTAGAGTTGATGAAATTTTGGTAAAAAATTATGAGTGATTCAAGCAAAAACAACTTCAAAAAAAATGATATTGAATGGAAAAAGATATTTGAACAATATCAAATTTTAGAGAGAATTTCTAAATTAGGTTACTTTGAAATTGATGCAATTACCATTAATCAATTCAGAGAAAGTCGGTTAATGGCAAAACTTGACCATCAGGTTAATTTACCTCAAATTTTTCAACAAAATTCACTGTCTATCCTTCCCATTTCTCGTTCTCGGTATGTTATCGGATATTTTGATGCTTACCATCAAGTTCAATATAATTCAGCAATTCAACCAATTCCGGTGCCATTTCCTAGCTATATTGAAACCTTAGACCCTGAAACCTTGTCTTCTGAAAGTTTGGCTATAAACTGTGCTTTTCACGCGGGTATGATTGCCGATATTTTAGACGCAGAAACCGATAAAGTTTTTCATACGGTTTCGGGTCGGATGTCTACTGGAAGTTTTAATTTTTCGATTAACAGTTTATTGAGTAACTCTCCTTATTTACTGGAGGTTAATAACTCTCAATGTGAAATAGATGCGGGGTTTGAAACTGAAGAATACTTTCTCATCGTTGAAGCCAAGATGGATGGTGTGGAGGATTTTTTAATAAGACAACTGTATTATCCTTATCGGCTTTGGTCGAGTAAAGTTCATAAAAAAGTGTTGGTTGCTTTGATAACCTACTCTAACTCAACAAGTCAATTCAGCTTCTTTTTGTATGATTTCGATAATTTATCAGATTACAACTCTATCCGGTTAATTCAGCAGAAAAATTATATTATCGGTTCGGAAGAAATCACGAGAGACGATATCTCAGAAGTATTTAACTCTATTGAAGTTGTCTGTGAACCGGATATTACACTTCCTCAAGCGGACGACTTTAACCGTATTGTAGATTTATTGACATGGCTTTATGAGCGTGAATTAACTAAAGATGAAATTACAATGAAGTATCAATTTGCAGGTAGACAAACCAACTATTATACTGATGCGGGTAGATACTTAGGATTAGTCGATAAAATTAAAACTTCTGGGAGTAAAGAGATTACTTTTTGTCTGACGGAGGAAGGAAGAAGTCTAATGAGTAAGAAGCATAAGTCAAAGATTCTTTCCCTGATTAAAATGATTTTGAAATATCCCGTTTTCTACAAAACGTTTGAGATGACACTTCAAACCGGAGAAATCCCTCAAAAAAGTCAAGTTAGCGAGATTATGTCAAGTTTTAAGTATAGTGATAAGGTAAAAGATAGACGTTCTCAAACGGTTATAAGTTGGATGAAATGGATTTGGAGTATGTGTTCAGATTAACATCTGACCAATTTTTTTCAAACCCCTAAGAACATCATAAAACTCATTTCCGGGGTTGGAAATTGAAAAGGATTTGGATAAGCTGTATTCGGCTTGATTGTCACGACTCAGTTTTATAAAAACCGCTTCTCGACCATTAATAATCAATCCAAAAACGGGTTATTCTAAGTGAGGACTCGCCATCATGTAAACGAGAGTTTGGGGAAGGGCGACCATCACATCTGCTTTGGTTCTTTTGGTTTCAATGATAGCAATCCAAAATTCTCCCTGAAACACCAAAAAATCTATTTTTCCGCGAATACTATCCCCATTAAATTCGTCATCAATTTGAACTTCTCTTTCCGCAGTAATATAAAAGGGAGAGTTGAAAAATCCGGCGAGGTCAAGCAACGGCGAAACGACCACAATTTTAACGACTTCCTCCAACATTTCCCTTTTGGTGAGATAGAGATATTGCTGTTTGACTCTATCCAAACGTCGTTTTTCTTCGGGAGTAAGTTCGGGTATTTCATCCAACCAAGTTAGAAAGAAGCTATCTTCTTGTAAAAATTGAAGATTAAATCTGGTTTCTACATCGTAAAGCGTTAAGTTGGAAGCGGGAATAACTTGTGTTTTATTCATGGTATTTTTAATATAAGTTTGGGTGTATCAACCGCAGTTAAACACACCCTTTTTTTGTTATTTTCCCACAGTTAATGTTTGTTGACGATTTTGTATTTCTAGATAAATCAACAACGCATTAACATCAGCAGGATTTACACCACCAATTCTAGACGCCTGACCAATAGTTAACGGTTTGACTTTCGTTAACTTTTCCCGAGATTCCATTGACAAGGTTTCAATCGCCATATAGTTAATATCTTCGGGTAATTTTCGGTTTGAATGACGGCTAATTTGGTCAATTTGATTTTGTTGACGTTGTAGATAACCGGAATATTTAACCTCAATTTCTGCACCTTCTTTTTCTACCGCATCTATATCAGGATTTCCCAGATTATACCGTTCTAAATCAACATAATGAAATCCAGGACGTCGCAACAAATCGGCTAAGGTAATTGAACCTTTAATCTTTTGTTGAGTATCGGAAACAATGGTCACACCGACTTCATCTCGTTCTTTAATTCTAGTCGAATGTAAGCGCTCTTTTTCCGCGATAATATTGGCTTGTTTGCGTTCAAAAAGTTGCCAACGACGGTCATCTATTAAGCCAATTTCTCGACCCAATGGCGTTAACCGTTGGTCTGCATTATCCGAACGCAATAACAGCCGATATTCTGAACGACTGGTTAACATTCGATAGGGTTCGCGTAAATCTTTGGTACACAAATCATCGATTAAAGTCCCGAGATAACTGCCTTCACGGGGAAAAACAATCATCTCTTGATTTCGCACAAATCTAACTGCATTAATTCCGGCAACAATACCCTGGGCTGCGGCTTCTTCATAACCCGTTGTGCCGTTAATTTGACCCGCACAAAATAGCCCTTCAACTTTCTTGGTCATCAACGTCGGATAACATTGGGTTGCGGGTAAATAATCGTATTCAACCGCATAAGCCGGACGCAACATAATACACTTTTCTAAACCGGGCAAAGTGCGTAACATTTCTACTTGCAGTCTTTCCGGTAAACCTGTTGAAAATCCTTGAATATACAATTCAGGAATATTTCGCCCTTCCGGTTCGATAAAAATTTGGTGGCTTTCTTTATCCGCAAAGCGCACAATTTTATCTTCAATACTCGGACAATAACGCGGCCCTTTTGCCTCCACCCAACCGCCATAAACGGGAGATAAATGCAAATTTTCCCGAATAATACGATGAGTTTCTGCGGTGGTTCGTGTCAGATAACAACACATTTGTTCGCGTTCAACCCACACCTCCGGGTCAAAACTAAACCAGCGAACTTCTTCATCTCCCGGTTGCGGTTCTAACTGACTATAATTAACCGAACGTTTGTCAACTCGGGCGGGAGTTCCTGTTTTTAACCGTCCCGTTTCAAAGCCTAACTTATTCAGCGTTTCGGTTAAACCAACCGCAGCAAATTCACCCGCACGTCCGGCGGGCATTGATTTATTTCCCACCCATATAACGCCACCTAAAAACGTTCCGGTTGTTAGAATAACGGCCTTGCATTTAAACGCGACATCAAAATAAGTTTTAACTCCAATAATTTCATCATTTGCACCCAATACAACGTCCGTCACCATGCCTTCACGGATGGAGAGGTTTTCTTGGTTTTCAATGATATTTCGCATCACGGCTGCATATTCTCGTTTGTCGGTTTGGGCGCGTAATGCCCAGACTGCGGGGCCGCGAGAGTTATTCAGCAGGCGTTTTTGTAGGTAGGTGCGGTCGGCCATTTTGCCAATTTCGCCCCCTAAAGCGTCTACTTCGTGGGTGAGTTGGGACTTGGCAGGCGCCCCAACGGCGGGGTTGCAGGGTTGCCAAGCAATTTTATCGAGGTTCAACGTTAACATCAGGGTGCGACATCCCAGACGGGCTGAGGCTAACGCCGCTTCACAACCGGAATGTCCGCCGCCGACAACTACAATATCAAATTCGTCTTGAAAGTCTACAACAGATGTTTGAGTCATTGGGAATGTTTGAGTGATGAGAACTTATTTTTAAATTTTAGCGGTTTTAGTTGATGACTATATTATAATCATTCGCTCTAGACTTAAAAATTACTAAAAAACTTGCAATTTATGATTATAAGATATATTATACTTTATTGATTCAGGATGGTTCTTGTTATAAGTATAAAATTAATGATCTTATTTTATATAGATGAAGGAGGTACAGGCTGGAAAGATGAGCAATCAGAATACTTTTTTTTGTGTGCTTTGGCAATTCACTCAAGGTTTTTGCGGGAAATAGAAACAGAGTTCTTTAACTTTAAGCAAAGTATTGTTCAAAGCAAACAACCTGATGAATGGGAGTTAAAAGGTAGAGATATCTGGCAAGGCTTAAGCCAATTTAAAAATGTTCCACAAGACTATCGCGTTCAAATTTTTGTCGAATTTTCACAGATGTTAAGTCAGTTACCCTGTCATCTGTTTGCCATTCAGATGAATAAGCAACTGTTAAGAGAACAACAACAAGCAATTACTAATGACACTGATTTATATAAATTATCTCTCCATTACTTATTAAATCGGTTAGAAACTTTTCTTGAAAATAGTGAAGAAACAGGAATGTTGTTTTTAGATTCCCGTTCTACTCTAAATACTGCCGTACAAGATAACAGAGTCATCAAAGCCTACAAAAACTGGAGAGATGCAAATATAAAAGCTATTAATTTAATTAATTTGATAGGATTACCTTGGTTTGGATTTTCTGCTTTTTATCCAGGATTGCAGATAGTAGACTATGCTACATATTTGCTTTCTCGTTTATCAGTAGAGAAATCTGAAGCTAGGATTATTGAATTAAACCAAGCATTCAACGTCATTAAAAACAAAATAGAAATTATTCAAGTTCCTAATGAATTCAAGTAATCAGTGTATTTTTGCTGAAACAGGTAGTTTTAACTCCTCGTTTAGGCGAGGTGTAGTCAAAGCTAACTGTAGGCTGAATTTAAATTATTAACCCACGACTGACATAGCCGTGGGCTGTAGTTAATAAACTTAACAGGCGCGTAGTATTTCAACTACACCATTAGTCCCCGTGCAGTTCGGGGTACCTCGTATTTATATTATACACAAATTACTTAAAGTTGTCATCGGAAGTTCAAGTTTTTCTGATGTCGGCTGACTATATCCCGTTAAAAATTGTTTAATCGTTGTAGCAATTCCCTTAGAAGCCAAGTAGGGAACACCATTTCCAATCATCTTAAACATACTACTCAAAGATAACTCCTGGGGAAGCGCATATTCTTTTGGTAAAGATTGAATAGCCAAAGTCTCAGCTACCGAAAGCCTGCGAACTTTATAGGGATGTAAATGAACTTCATTATTTCCATAGCAAGCTGTAGGAGAATAACGCCAACGGTGAAGACGTTTGTATGATTTTTTTGAGTCATCCCCTTCGCTAACTGATATAATTTTTTTAATTCCGGCTCGGGGTTGAAAGTGATTTTCAGCGTTTGGATGATTTAGCACGTCATTTTTTCTAAACCAATTCTCTACAGTTAAGTTTTCAGGAATTCCATCAGGACAAAGTATTACTGAATTTTCTTGAAAGGGGCTAATTGTCGGCCATGAATATTTTGTAATATCGGTTCTTGAGTAACTCATGTATTTCTCCCAGGGAAAAAGTCCTTCTGGTAAAAAATCAGCTTTTTTAATCTTGATACCCAAATCAGTAATTATATTTTTTCTAAAGCCAATTAAGATAATTCTATCTCTATCTTGAGGAACACCATACTCTAAAGCATTTATCAATCTTTCTGTCAGTACATATCCAGCTTGAACAAGCTTTTCTTTAAGAAACTCAAAAAACATCTTATGCTTTTGAGTTTTATAAAGTCCCTTAACGTTTTCAAATAAGAAAAAATCCGGTTTTTGTTGTATGATTAATTCAATATAGGTATCGGATAGTTTGCCATTTTCTCCATTTTGACCTCTATTTTTTCCACCTACTGAAAAGTCAGGACAAGGAGGCCCTCCGATAAATCCTATTAGTTCTGATTGTTTTCGAGCGTCTTGAACTAATTCCCAAAGACGTAATGCTTTTTCTCCTTCGGTGAGTTGAACAATATCGGCATTTTCTCCACTATTGTAGCCATATTCTGGCTCGGGAAGTTGAAGGCATTTTCTAGAATAACGGTAAGCTTTTATGAAAGTTGGATTAATATCGCTTACATAGGCTATTTTAAAACCACTTTTTTCAAATCCTAAATCTAAAAATCCTGCGCCCGAAAAGAATGAAAAGATACAACTGTTCATAGATTATTTTAAAATATTGTTGAATAATTCAAGTTATCATAGGGTGATTTGTGTTGTCAAGATTAGCTTTAAAGTATAACAAGTTTATTTGATGTTAAATTTAATCTTATTATCCCATATAGGGCTTGCCAAGGACTAACTGTTGAGGTATTCTAAGCAGTAGGTTTGATGAATAAAATGTGTTAACCAAACTTAACAATAGACCTATGACTCAACAACCCTCACCCAATAATCAAAGCTTACTAGAAAGATTGAAACAGTTCTTAAGAAAAATTGAGAATAAAGAGAAATTAATAGCTGCTGTAGGTGGCATTTTAACTATAGTTGTTACTGTAGTAGGATTTATTCACAAGCCAGCAGTCTCCATTCCCCCCACAAATTGTAGCGGTTTCCTCGTTTATATTCCGGCTGAGTCTGATACAGTAAATGATCTTGAAAGTAAGATTAACTGCTACCGTGACCGCATTGCGAATAACCCGAAAGACGCTGTTGCTTATACTAACTTAGGTGAAGCAGAACGTCGTTTGGCGAACATAAAAAATCACAGAACAAACAAGCGTCTGAACGAATTAGAAGCCGCTAAAAAGCATCATTTGACAGCACAACGTTTAGATCCCAAAGCTAAAGAAGTGAAACAAGGATTAGAATTAGTGAATACAGAAATAGAAGATTTGCACCAGAAGAAAACCTGGCTTAAACCCGAAATGCTTGTGAAGTCTGTAGAAGGTAAAGTAATGACATTCAATAAAAAAGAGTAGAAAGTTTTGATCTAGAGTGTCTGAAAAAGTTTTAGGAGTTTGGGCGCAAGCGTTGCGCCCCTACAATATCTGTTTAAGATTGGGGAGGATAGAGAATAAAAGATTATAACATAAGGTAGACTAAATTATAACGCTTATGAAACTGAATGTAAATGTAGTTTTTGGCTCATTTTTTTATAGAGGATGAATCAAGTCAAGTGACTTGACTCAACTCAATCTATTTTGAAGTTTGAAAATGAATGACTTTCGCTGCACTATGGGTTGTATCTTTCCAAAAGGAGAGCTGACTAAATCGCTCAAATAAATCCGGAGGTAGTATACTTCTCCGGGCTTTAAATTCTACCCGAGAGCGAACAGTATGCAATCCTTCTGTTCTCAACTTGCGATCAAATTCGGGTTCTTCGTACTCGATGCTTTCGAGGTCGTGATCAAAGGGTTCTTCTCCAATAAACTGATAAATTAATGATAGCGTTTCCTCTGGAGATATCGCTAAAAACTCATAGTCTACTAATAGTAAACGCTCCGCTTGTTCGCTGTAAAATGCTTCTTTGAGAGCATTATAAGCAAATCCAACTAAACGGTTTCCTTGGCTTAACGCTTCTGTGCGACTGTATACGGTTGAAATTTCAGCTCGATTTCTGAACATTCTAGAAATTTCAAACGCATTCCGCCGAACTAATCGCTCCAAAGAATCCATTACCCAAGCGACGTTACGCACGCAACAAATGACTTTTGCTTCTGGAAACAATTGACAAATTAGCGGTAACTTGCTGCACCAAAGTCGATTAGTATCAAAAACAACTTTTTTTTCAGCAAGTTGCTGTTGATAATAGGCAGAAAAAATACTGAGGATCAAATCACGCCTCTGATCTTGAGAAAGGAACACGGAGAATTCGTTCTCCTCACTCATCGCATCGAGCATTCGGTTGACTAAACCCCCGACAGGCGATGTCATTCCTGCATGAAAACGAGGATTTTGCCTCAGTATAGCTGCCAGCACCGTTGAGCCAGCACGAGGTAAACCCGAAATAAAGTGAATGGGGCTAGATAGAGACACAGTGTATGTATTCACCTCTTATAAGCTCTCAAACTGCACATCAGTATTTGAACAAATACTTCCTAGTGCTTTTGCCCATGATATCAAATTTGAGGATTCACCCTCAAAAGCACAATTAGATTATAAGACTAATGATACTTCTGGTTTCTCTTATATCTAGCATAATTTATCAAAAAATCAACATTTCTTCATCCTGTTAAGCTTGACAAAATCTTTCAACTTGGAGAGCTAGCCCTGAAAATCTATCTCTGAAGTCGTTTCTCAAAATGACAGATAGATCATCCGGTTTATAAACAGAGTGAAAATCAGCAATTTACAGGGACATTCATTCACCTTATTGATCTTTTTTTACAGTTAATAAAAATAGTTTATCACCGCATCTGTATTCAAATCTAACTTGAGATAGAGTTTGGACTTCCCCCCAATATGCTAAATTTTATGGTAATATAGTTTGAGGAGCAACAATAAACATAAAAAAGAAGTTTTATAAATGATGAAAAAAGCTAGATTATTAGAGCTAATTGCAGGGAAAAATCGGGGAATATTAGCAAGTGAGTTAGATCGTCAGGCGATATTATCGGCGATTGCCCAACTCGAAGATTATAATCCTCATCCTAAGCCACTAGAAGTACCTGAACTGTTGGAGGGGAACTGGCAACTGGTCTACACTAGCAGTAGAGAATTGCTCGGAATTGATCGCTTTCCCTTTTACAACTTAGGTAAAACTTACCAATGTATTCGGGTGAAAACAGGTAAAATTTACAATATTGCTGAAGTCATTGGTATCCCTTATTTAGAAGGTTTAGTCAGTGTCGTTGCTGGATTTGAAGCGGTATCTGATCGACGAGTAGAAGTCAAATTTAACCGTTTTGTTATCGGTTTACAACGATTTATAGGTTATCAATCTCTCCATCCGTTTATTAATGCTGTAGAGTCGGGTAGAAAGTTTTTGGCGATCGACTTCAAGATTGAACCCGGTAATCAACAAGGATGGTTAGATACTACCTATTTGGATGATCAGATGAGAATTGGACGAGGAAATGAGGGAAGCGTGTTTGTGCTGATCAAGGTTCCTTAGTCTTGCTAAGTGCGATAGGTGCGATCGCTATCTTCATTCTCCGCTCATCAAAAAAGAGGAGGGGAGTTTGAAGTTCAAAATTGATTTTGTTGGTTTTCTTTAGAGTATAATTTTTTACCAGCAGCAAAATCGCTTATACTGTTGTCAATTTCAATTTTTGTGTTATGATCCTCATGCTTGCAGTCGTGAAAAACTCAAGACAACTAACTCTATAGACGAGATAAAAAGCCAATGTTTACAATATTCTGTCAGGGGTATCTACATCGGTTCAAAAGTCCTGAACATCAGGATATTTGAAGAACTAAAGATAGACGTCTATAGAATAAATAGGATGAAGATTGAGTCCTAAAAAAGATAGGGAAACATTCATTGAGATGAGCGGAGTTTACCCGACAAAATTTTGGATTGTGGCAGATCGTTTTTATAAATTTCAACGATGTCAACTGTTAAAAATAATTTGATATGGGAAAAGGTGTATAGATGAAAATAGCTCTAGTTCATGACTACCTAACTCAGAAGGGAGGAGCAGAGCGTGTTTTTGAGTTGCTTTGCCGCGCTTTCCCCAATGCTGATATCTTTACTTCACTGTATGAACCCCAAGAAACAATCAATCTAGGAAATAGACTGGTATACACGACTGCGCTGCAAAATATTCCAGGAGCTGCTAAAAATTTTCGACTCTTAGCTCCCTTTTATTACCGAGCTTTTCGTGCTTTAAACTTGCAAAAATATGACTTAATTCTTAGTAGCAGCACCAGCTTTGCTAAAGCGGTGAGAAAACGAGCTGGAGCCAAGCATATTTGTTTTTGTCATAACGTCACTCGTTTCCTGTGGGATACGGAAACCTATCTAGATAAGTATCAAAAATATCGGGCATTTTATCCGTTCTTGGAACAAGTATTTCGGGCGATGAGAAAAGCCGATCACAAGTATGCTCAGGAGCCAGATGTTTATATTGCAAATTCCACAGAGGTAGCAAATCGGATTGATAAAATCTATAATCAAAATGCGATTGTCGTCAATTATCCCATTGACACCAGTAAGTTTTTATTTTCGAGTTCTAAAGAAGATTATTATTTGGTAGCATCTCGTTTCTTAGGATACAAACGGATTGATATTACCATTAAAGCCTTCAACAGACTCGGATTGCCTTTAAAAATTATTGGCAGTGGGCCAGAAGAAGAAGCCTTAAAATCCCTAGCCAAAGAAAATATTCAATTTTTAGGTTTTGTCAGTGATGAACAGCGTCAGCATTTAATGGCAAATGCTCAGGCTGTAGTTGTTTCTGCCTTAGAAGATTATGGTTTAGTTCCTATAGAAGCCAATGCTTGTGGTACGCCTGTTATCGCCTATGGTGCAGGGGGTGTATTAGATACTCAAATTCCAGGATTTACCGGATTATTTTTTGAGGAACAAACATCAGAGTCCCTCCACAAAACCCTACTGAAATTTCCAGAAATTCAATGGGAGTATGCCAAAATTAGAGAGCATGCAATCAAAAACTTTTCAGAGGTTGCATTTTTTAATAAACTTGAGCCGATCTTTGAAAAGATTTGTGGGCAGAGGATAATTACACAAGTCAGTCAATCCAAAGTTGCTTAGGTGGTCGGAGGTTATGACATCAAACTTTCCCGAAATTCATTCAGAAACCGATTTAGGGTATGGAAAATTATTTGCAATACTTCTGCGCCAACGCTTTTGGCTACTGAGTATCTTTGTGATCGTTGTGTCGATTACAATTGTCAAAACGAAGTGGTATACAGAGCCAACCTATGAAAGTAAAATGCAGCTTTTAGTTGAACCTAATTTTCCCGCTAGACCGAGTGGTTTACAAGAAGAACGGGAAAATTTAACGTCTAAACAAGATTATGCAACTCAACTAACTTTAATGCGAAGTTCAAAATTTACAGAAACGGCAGCTCAGTTATTACAATCTGAATATCCACTTCTAAAGGGAGAGGATATAGAGAAAAATTTTAGTTTATCTCAGATAGAAGAGGGAGAGACGGAAACAAGAGTTTTTGAAGCCATCTATACTGATAACGATCCGCTTAAGACTCAGAAAGTCTTAGAGGCAATGCAACAAGTCTATCAAGACTATAATACAGAACAAGATCAACAGCGTTTAGACCAAGGACTTTCTTTTATTAATGAGGGATTACCAACAGCTCAAGAAAAATTGATTCAAGCAGAAGGATCTTTAGAAAAGTTTCGCGAAAATCAAAACCTCATTGATCCTGAACAGCAAGCAAAGGCTGTTACTGATGCACTCAATGCTGTAGAAAAAGATCTACTCGAAACTAGAATTCAATATCAAACGACTCAAACTCGCTATGAAACGCTACAAGATCAACTTCAACTTTCTCCGCAGGAAGCGCAAATTGCAGCTCGTTTAAGTGAATCTTCTCGTTATCAAGAGTTACTGAATCAACTTCAACAAACAGAAATCCTTTTAGCTCAACAACGAACAATTTTTACTGATGCAGATCCAGAAGTTCAAAAGTCACTTGAACAACGTCAAAGTTTGCTAGCATTATTGAGGCAAGAAATAGTTAGAATTTTAGGAGAAATTCCAGCAGAACTGAATGTGACGGCTGAAGACATACTCAAAACAGGGCAGCTTAGTGAAACCGATCAAATGTTAGTCCGTCAACTAGCTGAAACTCAAACGGAGTTGCAAACTTTACAAGCTCGCGTCCAAAGTTTAGCTGAAACCGAAGAAGAACTACGCGCTAAATTGAATCGGTTTCCCAGTGTCATTGCTAATTATAACCGCTTACAGCCGGAAGTCGAAATTCAGCGAATGACGATTAATCAGTTATTGGAAAAAAGACAGGATCTGAGTCTTGAAATTACTCGGGGAGGCTTTAGCTGGCAAGTTGTAGAACCTCCTCAGTTGGGTGAACAAATTGCACCCAGCCTGAAAAAAAATCTAGCTTTGGGTGGAGTTTTGGGATTATTCCTGGGAGGAATTGTTGCTTTCTTGCGAGAAAGCTTAGACGATACCGTTCATAGTTCTGATGAACTCAAACAAAAGGTAACTTTACCCTTGTTAGGAATTGTCCCTAAAATTCCGCAGGCTCAAGCCAACACTTCGATTTTAAATCTATCCTTCCGTAGATCTTCTCCGGCTTATTCTGTAATTTTACAAACCATTTATTGGTTGCCTTTTCGAGAAGCTCTTGACCTAATTTATAAGAATATTCAGCTTTTAACTTCTCCCAATCCCGTCAAATCGCTGTTAGTAACCTCCGCATTAAATGAGGCAGGTAAATCAACTTTGGTTTTGGGTTTAGCCTTGAGTGCAGCTCGCTTACATCAAAGGGTTTTACTGATTGATGCAAACTTACGTTCTCCGGCGCTCCATGAACAACTTAATCTGCCGAATGAACAAGGATTATCAACATTTTTGTCCAGTGAAGTTTCGGCGCCTTATTTGCATCAAATCTCCCCACTAGGTTTGAGTATTGATGTCTTAACAGGAGGGCCAATTCCTGATGATCCAGTTAAGCTTTTGAGTTCTAATAAGATGCGGAAGCTAATGAAAATTTTTGAAATAAATTACGATCTCGTTTTATTAGATACCTCTCCAATTCTCGGAACAGTAGATGTGCTGGAAACAGCATCCTTCTGTGATGGAGTTGTCATGGTTGAACGCATTGACCAAATTACTCAGTCTGAACTGAATCAAGCAATCGCAATGCTCAATCAATTAAAAGTAATTGGAATCGTCGCTAATGGATCAACTCATTCTAAAAATAGTTCGATAACTTACAGTGAACGAAATGGCAATTATTTAGTTCGCTCCGAAAAATCTGCTATCGATTTTCGAGATTATACGCAAAATTAAAGCCGAGCAAGGTTTTATTGTTTCTGATACTTTCCTGATTCTCTGTTGTTCCAACTTAATTGACTAATCATTAAATTATGATGTTATTTAAATTCCCTTATTACCTAAAAAATGTTTTTAAAAAAACACAGTTTTGGAAAGATAATTATTTAATTTTTCAAGAATTGAAGTCTGTGTCAAATATCGCTTTATTAGCATTGCTGTTTACCTTCCTGGCTGCTATTTTTGAAGGGTTTGGAGTTGGATTTCTGTTAACATTCTTACAAAGTCTCACTGAGCCAGATTACCAACCTATTCAAACAGGGATTGACTGGTTTGACGTTTGGATACTTGGAGTCAAAGCATCAGCAAATGAGCGAATTTATCGGATATCTATTCTGATTTTGATTGTCACTTTGCTGCGAACGGGTATGACCTACTTGAGCGAAGTTTACAGTGGACTTACTCAAAGTAATTTGGCTTATCAGTTAAGAGTCCGTCTATTTGAACAGTTTCAAAGTCTTAGTTTAAGCTACTTTACAAAAGTTAGATCGGGAGAATTAATTAACAGCATAACAGCCGAAATTGGACAGCTCATGCAAGCTTTTTCGCTGTTCTCTTTTATGCTAGTTAGAGGATCAACATTATTAGTCTATGTTGTTTCTATGATGTTGCTATCTTTGCAGCTTACCATTCTTTCTATCTTATTGTTTACCTTGCTGACTATCGGTGTATCAACACTGATTAAAAAAGTCCGAGAAATAAGCTTTGAGAGAACTAAAGCTAGAGGTTTGTATACTTCAATTGCCATTGAATTTATTAATGGTATTAATACAGTTCAGGCTTCTGCGGCTGAAAATTTTGAGCGCAAACGCTTCTATAAAGCGAGTGAAAATTTACTGAAATCTGATAATAAGTCTTTTGTTTTTAGTGCTTCTGTTGTTCCGATTTCTGAAGCCGTAGCAACCCTAATTTTGATTGGAATGTTGCTCTTTTCTTTTGCCTTTTTAATTCCCACAGACCAGCTAAAAATAGCTTCTTTACTCACCTTTATCTTTATTTTATTTCGTTTAATACCGATTACTCGTCAGCTTAATGGCGCTCGGACACAAATCAGTAGCTTCCAAGGTTCAATTAACAATATCAATGAACTGCTGAGAACGGATAACAAAACTTACCTCAAAAATGGGACTTCTCCCTATACTCACTTACAACAAAAAATAGTATTTCAATCCGTCAGTTTTGGGTACGATCAGGAAGATGTGATTTTACATGATATTAATTTGATCATTAAACGAGGTGAAATGACAGCTTTGGTGGGAGCATCGGGAGCCGGAAAAACAACATTAGCAAACTTGATTCCCCGCTTTTATGATGTCACTCAAGGTCAAATTTTAATTGATGATTTAGATCTTCGAGAATTTGATGTATACTCTTTGCGTCGAAGAATGGCGGTTGTCAGTCAAGATACCTTTATCTTCAATACTTCAGTTCGAGATAATATTGCTTATGCCTTAGAAAATGTAGAAGAAGAAGCAGTCGCAGAAGCGGCTCGTTTTGCGAATGCTTTAGATTTTATTCAAGAACTCCCCCAAGGGATGGATACAATCTTAGGGGATCGAGGTGTACGATTATCAGGAGGTCAACGTCAGCGAATTGCGATCGCACGCGCTATTTTACGTGATCCAGATATACTAATTTTGGATGAAGCAACCAGTGCTTTAGATTCAGTTTCAGAGCGATTAATTCAAGAATCAATGCAAAAACTAGCCGTAGGTCGAACGGTAATTGCGATTGCACATCGACTTTCAACCATTGTTAGAGCAAACAAAGTTGTCGTGCTAGAACAAGGACGAATTGTAGAAGAAGGAGGTTATCAAGAGTTATTAGAACTGCGTGGAAAACTTTGGAAATATCATCAGATGCAACATGATTTAAGTCAAGTTAGCTAAACAGGAGGTTATCTTATGAAATATCCAGACGTCTCAGTTATTATTCCCACCTATAATCGAATCTCGATGTTAGAAGAAGCACTTCAAAGTGTGTTTGCTCAAGAGTTTGATGGCTTAGTTGAAACTCTTGTAATTGATGACAATTCTGAAGACGGAACTTCAAAAATTGTTAGTCGTAAGTATCCAGAAGTCAACTTGATTAGTCTTAAGCAAAATGTCGGCGCAGCAGCAGCACGAAATCGGGCTTTATCTATAGCCCAAGGTAGATATATTGCTTTTCTCGATTCCGATGATCTTTGGGAAAAAGATTATCTCAAAACTCAAATATCAGCCTTAGAAGGTAAAAAAAAGTGTTTCAGTGTGAGTAATATTTTGGTTTGGAATACTGTCAAAAATAAAAAACAGATTCAGATTTTAAAGCCCGACTTAGAAAAATATACTTCACCCCTTCATCATCTGATGGTAGGAAATTTTATTTACATTCCTTCCTGTGTGGTTTTCCCGCGTCAAGTGCTGGAAGAGGTGGGTTTATTTGATGAGAGAATTAAGCGAGGTGAAGATGCAGATTTTTATGCTCGATGTTTAATCGCTAACTATACTCCTATTTTTACAAATCAGCCTTTGGCAATTCAACGCAAACACGATCAAGGACAGTCAACGGATATCAAAAATCAAGAAGAGAGAATCAAAAATAGATTGCTTATCATTCAAAAAAATTATCCGATAATCCAAAAGAAAGGTTGCTTAAATGTTTCTCAAAATCGGCTTTATGGAGATGTATATAAAAAATATGCTCAATTGTATCTCAAACAAAAGAATATTGGGCAATGGTTGAGATGTTCAAAAAAGCTAGCTGATTGTACATCTTGGGGTTATGCCTTATCTAATATGAAAAATGATCTCCAAGATAGAATACGAAGTAAACTGGCTTTCTCAAGACTGTGAATAACTTCTAAAAAAGCTAAAAAATTCAGAGCCGACCTTGAAAATTATCACATTAAACCCCATGAACAAAGATAAGGATGTTTCAGTAATTATTCCAACTTACAATCGCCTTCCGATGCTCAAGGAAGCCTTAGCGAGTGTATTTTCCCAAGATTTTAACGGCAGCATAGAAGTTATTGTTGTTGACGATTATTCTTCCGATGGAACTGCGGAATTCATTACGCAGCAATATCCAGAAGTTCATCTGATTAAACTTGAGAAAAATGTCGGATGTCCCGCAGCCAGAAATCAAGGATTACGAGTAGCTAGAGGTAAATATATAGCTCCACTAGACTCAGATGATTTATGGGAAAAAAAATATCTGGAGATTCAGATTAATACTCTGGCTCAAAAAGAAAAAAGTTTTGCTGTTAGTGACTTATTTTTTTGGAATGCAATCAAAAACTCTAAAAAAGTTAGACTTCAAAGACCCGATTTGAATAAATATAATTCCCCTTTACATCATTTATTAGTAGGAAGTTTCATCTATACACCTTCCTCTGTCGTCTTTCCCAAAAAACTTTTCTCTGAGATTGGTTATTTTGATGAACAAATTAGATATGGTTCTGATACGGATTTCTATATTCGCAGTTTGCTTGCAGGTTATCAACCCATCTTTACTGAGTTTCCTCTAGTCATTCAGCGCAAGCATGGTAAAGACCAAATGACTAATGTTAAAAATCTTAAGAATCGGATTCGTGACCGAGTTTCATATGTTGAGAATCACTACCCTCAAATCAAAAAACAATTTGATATAATTTCTTTAAAACGTATTTATGCCGAAATTTATGCTGACTACGCCAAACAATATTTGAAAAGAAAAAGCTTATTCAATTGGCTCAAATCATCTCTCAATTCAGCCTCTCACTCCTCTTTATCCTATGCTTTATCGAATATGGCTGATGATTTGATAGAAGCCATCATCAAAAATAAAAAATTACCCGAATAATAAAATCATAATTTTTTAGAGGAGTATCTATGAATCAGTTTGATGAATTCTTTGTTTCAGTAATTATTCCTGTTTACAATGATACTCAACGTTTAAAACAATGCTTACAAGCTCTAGAAAAACAAACTTATCCCCAAAACCAGTATGAAGTAATCGTTGTTGATAATGCTTCCGAAGAAAATGTTAAAGATGTTGTCAGTCAATTCGTTCAGGCTCGGTTGACATTTGAAAATTGTCCGGGTTCCTATGCCGCTCGCAACAAAGGGATTTCAGTTGCTCGGGGAGAAATTCTCGCCTTTACCGATGCCGATTGTATACCGAAAGAGGACTGGATTGAGACAGGTTTGAAACATTTATTATCTCTAGAAAAACCAGGAATAATAGCTGGAAACATCGAAATTTTCTTTAAAAATTCCCAAAATCCAACGGCAGTAGAGCTATATGATAGTATCACGAACTTACAGCAGAAAAAAATTGCAGAAGAAGCACATTTTGCCGCAACAGCTAACTTATTCACCTTCAAAAAGGTCTTTGATCAAGTTGGACTATTTAATCAGCAACTCAAATCTGGAGGAGATTCAGAATGGGGAAAACGAGCATATTCTCTAGGTTATCCAATAGAATACGCTGAAGACTGTTGTGTTGCTCATCCAGCTAGAGACTCTTTGGCTCAACTGTATAAAAAAGTAGCTCGTGTTAGAGGTGGGTTTTATCAGCTTGAAAAGCTTAACTCTAATCAAACACAACAATCATTCTACAAAGATTTTTTGAAGCTTTTATATAAGTGCAAACCTCCATTAATTTATGCGTATAAAAAAAGTTATTTAGATCGAAGAGTCAAGAGTCAATCCCAGAAAATAAAAGTGTTTTTATTGATCATTTTAGTTCATTATCGAGGAGTATATGAAAGACTGAAATTGCTATTGGGAGAATCTCAAATTCGATAAACTAATAATTGAGTTTTTATGCAGCCAAAGTATCTAATATATTGAATTTTAAAAGATGAAAATACTATTAACAATTCACGAGGTTTTTAATCCGGATTCCGGATCGGCAGGAAGCACTTTTAAACTCGGACAGGAATATCAAAAATTAGGACATGAGGTTCGATACTATTCCTTTGATGATCTTCCTAACTGGCTACCTCGTCCTCTTAAGAGAATAGTCTTTCCTGAATTCGTGGCATCTGAACTGCTCACCTCTTCTCGTAAGCAAGCTATGGATATAGATGTCGTAGATGCTTCTACAGGAGATGCTTGGTTTTGGGGAAAAATTCTCAAAAACTTCACAAAAAAACCTCCTTTGTTAGTCACTCGTAGTCATGCTTTACAACATCTTGAACACCTCGATATTTTAGAAAATGTTCGGCAAGGAAAACACAATTTAAGTTGGAAATATGGACTATACAGAGGAAGCATTCAACTTTGGGAAGTCGCCACATCTTTACGCTGTGCTGATTTGGTTTTTTTACTCAATCAGGAGGAAAAGAAATACGCTATCGAACAACTCAATATAGCTTCAGAAAAAATTCATATTTTTCCGAACGGAATACCAGAGGAATTTCTTGATCTACCCCTTGAACCCATACCAGAAGGAGAAAATACGAAAATTCGGATTGCTCAAATTAGTACCTATATTCCTCGTAAAGGAATTCACTATAGTGTACCTGCCCTGAACCAAATTTTAGCTCGCTATCCTCAAGTCGAAATGAGTTTTTTTGGTACAGAATGTCTAATGTGTCCTAATGTAGAACAAGTTTATGCTGATTTTGATCCGGGTGTACGCGATCGGGTTAAAGTGATTCCCCGTTATCGCCATGAAACTTTGCCGAGCCTTTTAAAAGGATATCACATTAAACTTTTCCCCCCGACTTCTGAAGGGTTTGGCAAAGCTTTAATTGAAGCAATGGCTTGTGGTTTAGCTCCCATCACAACCGCAACTCCTGGACCTTTAGAAATTGTACGTGATGGCTATGATAGCATAGTTGTTCCCGCACGTAATACTGAAGCAATTCAGCAAGCTTTAGAGCGATTAATTACAGATAGAAATTATCTAGAAAAACTGCGTAAAAATGCCCATAAAACTGCTCAAAAATATAGCTGGAAAAGTATCGCTGAACGTAGACTATCCCTCTACGATCAAGTTTTACAGGATCGAAAACAATTAAAGTCATTAAATTTCTGATGAATAACTCAGCTACACCGCATACTACCGAACTATTTCGCCCAACTTTAGCTTGGTTAGTTCTCTTAGGATTTGTTTTCCTATCAGCTCTATTCATTCTAGCCGGTGTAGGTAAAATTCTTAACTTAGTCTTTCCTGCCGGATCTTTAGCCGTTGGGGTGTTTCTTTATTTTCGCTATCCCTTTCTTTATCTAAGTTTCATGTGGTGGATGTGGTTCCTTACTCCTCTTGTTAGACGTTTAGCGGATTACAAGAGTAGTTTTACAGATCCCAGTCCTCTTCTACTCGCTCCCTATCTAGTGACAGCGGTTACTCTGGTTAATGTTTGGCAATATTTACCCACTATTTATCGTCGGGGAGGGTTGGCTTTTATCCTATCTTTTATGGGTGTATTCTATGGTTTTTTTGTAGGACTTATTTATCGCTCTCCTGTTCAAGTTGGCATTGCACTATTAGAGTGGCTAGCTCCGGTACTCATCAGTTTTCACTTCTTTGTTAATTGGCAAGATTATCCCCATTATCGTAAGATTATTCAGCGAACTTTTCTGTGGGCAGTTTTAGTTCTAGGCGCCTATGGAATTTTTCAGTATCTCGTTGCTCCTGAGTGGGATCGACTGTGGTTAATTAACGCTGATATTAATAGTGCCGGCCGACCTTTTCCATTAGAAATTCGGGTGTGGAGTACAATGAATGCTCCAGCTCCATTTGGAATGGTGATGATGGCAGGTCTACTGTTACTGTTTAATACAACAGGCATTTTGTATCTCCCGGCTTCAGCAATGGGTTATCTTTCATTTTTTCTATCTCGGGTGCGATCGGCTTGGGGAGGATGGATGATTGGTTTTTTTCTTCTCGCTTTTTCTCTGAAAACACAGTTTAAAATTCGCCTAATTGTAACAGTTATTATCATCGCTACTTGTGTGATTCCCCTCACCCTGATAGAGCCTTTTTCTGAGCAAATCACTTCTCGCTTTGAAACTCTTTCAAACGTTGAAAATGATGTTAGCGCTCAAGCCAGAGCAGAAACTTATCAAAATCTTTTGGGTTTAGCACTATCAAGTTGGTTTGGAGAAGGTTTAGGAAGCCCTCAGTTTGACAGTGCTATTTTAGCAATGTTATTTAGTTTGGGTTGGTTCGGTACTTGTTTGTACATGAGCGGAATGCTTTTTTTGACTCTAAGTTTATTCCTGGGAAAAGAGTGCCAACTCGATCCATTTCTGGCAACCGCTAGAGCTATCTCTTTGGGAATGCTTGCTCAATTAATTTTAGGAACTTTTATGTTGGGAAGCAGTGGCGCTATTTTATGGGGATTTTTAGGAATCGGAATCGCCGGACGAAAATATTATCTTTCTCAAAACTATTCTTGATCCCAAAAAATAATTACTCTATCACATCGATAAATTCATCTAAAATCAAAGATAAAATGACTCACTTAATTCTTAAAAATAAAAAATTCAAGTATCTGCTGCTTTTGATTTCAGGAGCTTTGATTTTCTGGGGACTATTTACTCTGTTGTTAAAACCTTCTCATTCAACCTATATGGAAAAAGCGGCAAGTGCGGATTCTTTTATAGACTCTATTGGAGTTGCTGTGCATCTTAATTATACAGATACTCCTTATCATAAAAACTATGAAGATATTATCAAACCCCGATTACAAGAGTTGGGAATTAGACATATTCGAGGAGGGTTTTCTTTAAAAAGTAAAACCAGTTTGCAGCGAACTAAAGAGTTAGCTAAAATCGGAATTAAGTCAACTCTTGTTATGGACCCTAGACGCATCGAAAATCCACAAGAAGCCTTAAAAATTGTCAAGGAAGTCAAGAATGCTGTTGAAGCTGTTGAAGGGCCAAACGAGTGGGATTTGAATTCATCTCTACAGTATCGAGGAAAGAGTTTTCCCCAAGGAGTAAAACAGTTTCAACAAGAACTATATAAAATCTTAAAGACCGATCCAGCTACAACTGAGATTGATATTATTTGTCCCTCTGTAGGACGTCCTTATAATTCTGCTAAACTGGGTCTACTGCCCTGTGATTTTGGTAATATGCACAGTTACGCTGGGGGTAAACAACCCACTCGTCAATTAGATAGTAAATGGATTCCACAAGCTCAAGTTATTGCAGGTAATCGCTCGATTATTGCTACCGAATGCGGTTATCATAATCTAGTAACAAAGACTGATTTAAACCATCAGCCAGGAGTATCTGAACTAGCTGCCAGTAAATATCTAATTCGGCTATTTTTTGAGTATTTTAATCGGGGAATAAAACGCTCATATACTTATGAAATGATTGATTTAAAACCGGATGTTGAAGCCAAAAAACCAAACTGGAATTATGGTTTGTTGCGAAATGATGGTTCTCGTAAACCCGACTTTATAGCCCTAAAAAATCTGATGGCGATACTTCAAGAAACTTCCCAAAAAGTTTCTCAGCCTATTTCACTTCAGACTCTTCAGTATACAATCACTGGAAACACTAAAAATATTCATCATACTCTTTTACAGAAAAAAGATGGTAAACTCTACTTGATTCTTTGGCAAGAAGTTCTCAGTTTCGATCAGATGACTAAGAAAAATATTGAGATTCAACCTCGAAAATTAACATTAACCCTGAATAAGTCGCTCAAGCAAGCAAGAACCTATCAGCCCCTTGTATCGACTCAACCGATAAAAACTTACGATAGCCCTCAACTTTTAGAGATACAAGTTTTAGATCATCCTTTGATTATTGAGTTAATCAATCGTTAAAAACTCAACCTCTCAAAATCTATTATTGAATATTTTTAGATTGATATGATTACAATTGCTCCTGATCGCATTAAAAACTGGATTTTTGTTACTGGAATCATTCGCAGTGGCACAACTTTTGTCGGAACAATACTCAGTTTATCATTGGAAGTAGACTATATTCACGAGCCATTTAATCCCCAATGTGGACTTCCGGGAATGAATCGCTGGTATCCCTACATCAGAGCGAGTTTAGACACTTCAGAAATGCAACAATTCCATGAACTCACAAAAACGATTTTTAGCTATGAGTTCACCCTCCGAAATAAAATTCCTAAAAATGATCCTTGGAGCAAAAAAATTATCAAACAAGCGATTGGAAGTCGGGGGCTTTTTTATCTTCGTTTTGCTAAATTAAATCCCTTCCATACAACGGCAATTATTAAAGATCCAATTGGAAATCTTCTCACCGAATATCTTTATCTTCAGTTTGGAGTAAAACCCGTTATTATTGTCAAACATCCCCTATCGTTTGTAGCAAGCCTAAAACGAGTCAATTGGTGGCCACATTTGGGCGAGATTAACGATCAACCGCACTTAATTGAAGATTACTTTTCAGATGAAATTGACTTTATAAAGACAGAGTTCTCCGATCCCGTATTAGCAGCAGCAGCCTATTGGCGTGCAACATATAAAGTATTATTTGCACAAGCGAGTAAGTACCAAAACTGGCAACTAATTACCCATGAAGAACTGAGTAAAAATCCAATCTCCACTTTTAAAAATCTGTATGAAAAGCTCAATTTACCTTGGTCTAAATCCGTCGAGAATAAAATCATAAAGTTAACTCGGGGAAATCAATCAGCCGAGGCTAGAAAAGGTCAGGTTCAAGATTTTAATAGAAATAGCGCAGACATCTTTAAAGTTCGTCGTAAATCTCTAGCCCCAGAGGAAAAGAAAGCAATTTTTGAGATAACGCAAGATGTGGCATTACAAATTTATAGTCGAGAAAGTTTCGATCTGGATTAGTTGATCTATCTAGCTTTTTGATGTACAGTAAAAATGCTAGAATCTAGGTGCGGACAAACCAAAGCTAAACTAACTTTATTAATAAATACTAAACCATGATTCGCTTTATAGAAACAACTAACTCGGCTGGAATTCAATTTGTCAATGGCATCAGTTTTGGTGCTTCCTGGGGAGATGTGAATCAGGATACCTTACCTGATTTGTGGGTAAGTCATCACTTTGATCCAATTAGTCTCTATCTCAACCAGGGGGATGGCACCTTTACGGATATCGCTTCAGAGGTGTTTCAAGACAACCTCAAACCTTCGACGGATACTCATGGTGCTGCCTGGGCTGATTTTGATAATGATGGGGACTCAGATTTAGTCCAGTTTGTAGGGGCTGGAGAAGGTGTTGGCAGTGAAGCCAATTTTCTATTTGTTAATTCCTTAGTTGAAAGTGGAATTGAGGGAGAAACAGAAGGTCTGCTGAGTGATCAAGCTCAAGAACAAGGGGTGGACTATCCTTTGTCGCGATCGCGTACACCCTTATGGTTTAATATCGATAATGATAGTAAATTGGACTTGATTACCATCAATATTAAATAAAATATGAATCCTCCGGTCAATTCTACATCTTCTTCATCTATTTTATGTGTTGGGAATGGTTGGTTTCCCACAATGCCAGGCGGACTAAACCGCTATGTTTATGAACTGACACATCAGCTTGTATCTCAAGGAGATAACGTTGAATTATGCGGTGTTGGACTGCCACCCGTTGAACCCAACTCTCCCATAAAACTGACTAATTTAGCTGAACCTAATCATTCACTTTTAGAGCGACTTTGGTTAACTCATAAAAACTTCAAAAACAGATATTTAACTCAGCCTAATGCGATTAACTTGCATTTTTCACTGTATAGTTTACCGCTCCTTTCAAGCTTCCCGAAAGATGTCCCTGTTACCTTTACTTTTCATGGCCCTTGGGCATTAGAAAGCGAACGTGAAGGCGCAAAAAAGCTAGGAGTTTGGTCAAAGTATTGGATGGAACAACAAGTCTACAAACATTGCGATCGCTTTATTGTTTTGAGTCAAGCCTTTGGTAATATTTTAAACCAAAACTATCACATTCCTTGGAGTAAAATAAACATGATTCCCGGCGGAGTTGACACCCATCGCTTTCAAGCTAACTTATCTCGTCAACAAGCCCGTGAACAGCTTAATTTTCCACAAGATCGCTTCATTCTTTTTACCCCTCGTCGCTTAGTTAATCGCATGGGAATTAGCCCATTATTGCAAGCCTTGGCGAATCTAAAATCTCACATTCCTGATGTTTGGTTAGCCATTGCAGGGAAAGGAATTTTACGAGAAAAATTAGAACAACAAGCCACTGAACTCTCACTCAATCATCATGTTAAATTTCTCGGTTACTTACCCGATGAACAATTACCCATCGCTTACCAAGCTGCTGATCTAACCGTTGTTCCTTCACAAGCTTTAGAAGGATTTGGATTAATTTTACTCGAATCTCTGGCCAGTGGAACACCCGTTTTGTGTACACCTGTAGGCGGAATGCCGGAAATTTTAGAGCCGTTTTCCCCGGAATTAATAACAGATTCCATAACAGTAAAAGCAATTACATCTAAACTCCAAGCTGTTCTCACAGGTGAGATTTCTTTACCCTCCCCTGATGCTTCTCGAAACTATGCTTCTACTCATTTTAACTGGCTTCACATCGCCCAAAAAGTTAGACAAATCCTTATCGGTGTGAGATAATGATGTCACACATCAAGTTTTATTGATTGGACTAAATGCTGAGAGACGAAGAATTGATCACAATTTCAGAGTGCCGTCATCAAATCCTTCAAAGCTGCCATAAGATAAGAAATAGAGTGCTATTTAAAATTGATCAAACACCAGTCTTAAAAACTCTATCAGAACAGATATACAAGAACAATATCAAGCAGCATACTCAATTGATACCCACTCTTATTGTAGATGATTCAGCAGTTGTTCAGAGGCTAAAACAAGATGGAATTTTTATCATTACTTTAGAACAGTTAGCAATTCCTTCTACCTCGAACTTACTTAAAGACGCTCACCAAATTATTCCTTCACTTTTAGCAAGTTTACCTCTTCATTCATCAACATATATGATTAAGACATCTTGTGAAAAACTGATGGAATTACCTCATATTTTTTGGTGGGGTTTACAAAACAGAATACTACAAATTGTAGAAAACTATCTTGAGCTTCCAGTTGCCTATCATGGAGTTTATTGTCGTCGAGATTTAGCAAACAACGTCGAGAATAAAACAAGATTATGGCATCTTGATAAAGAAGATCGGCGGATGCTAAAAATTATTATTTATTTGAATGATGTCACGCCTGATGTTGGCCCTTTTCAATACATCTCCAAACATTTAACTGACTCAATATTTCATAAATTCCAGTATAATTATAGCTATATTCAAGAACAGCGTATGCAGCAAGTTGTTCCTAAAACTCAGTGGAAATCCTGTTGTGGTTCAGCCGGAACAGTTATTTTCGTTGATCCAGCTTGTGTGTTTCATCGAGGTAAAAAACCAATAACCTCAGATAGACTGACAATATTTTTTGATTACACCTCTAGAATCCCTAAACATCCCTATTACTGTAAATCATCTTTCTCCCCCGAACAATTATCAACCCTTTGTGATTCACTTTCTCAATATCAAAAAGAATGCGTATTCTGGAGAAACAGTTTAAGACATCACTAAAAATTTTAGCTTAACTCATCCAATGATAGAACATGAAAATCCTATTTTTAGATCAAAGTGGTAAATTAGGCGGTGCGGAACTTTCTCTGGCTGATGTAGCTTCTTTCTATCGTGAAAACTGCTTAGTGGGTTTATTTGCCGATGGTGCTTTTCGCTACTTACTCGAACAACAACAAATCCCCGTTAAAATTATAACAAATCAGTCTATTAACGTCCAAAAAGATAGCGGTATTCTCCAAAGCTTAAGCAGTTTTAGTTCAATTACACCCCTGGTTTTAAATGTTGCTAAAATCGCCAAAAATTATGATATTATTTATGCAAACACTCAAAAAGCTTTAGTTGTCGGTGCTTTAGCTAGTTTTCTCAGTCGTCGTCCGTTGGTTTATCATCTACGAGATATTCTCAACGCCGATCATTTTAGTACAACAAATCGCCGCATTGCAGTGACATTAGCGAACCGTTCCTCTTTAGTCATTGCCAATTCTGAAGCGACTCGCACTGCCTTTCTAGAATCGGGAGGACGATTAGAAATTACTCAAGTTGTTTATAATGGTTTTCAACCCGAAAAATATCAAGCGGCAACTTCAGACGTTAATACCATTCAACAACAATTTCAACTAGAAGGGAAATTTATAGTCGGTCATTTTAGCCGTTTATCTCCCTGGAAAGGACAACATATTTTATTAGAAGCCTTAACCCAATGTCCTGAAAATGTTATTGCTCTTTTCGTTGGGGATGCACTGTTTGGAGAGCAAGAATATGTCGAACAACTCCACAAACAAGTAGATGATTTAGGACTCCAAAACCGAGTTAAATTTTTAGGGTTTCGTTCCGATATTGTACCCTTGATGACCGCTTGTAATTTAGTCGCTCATACTTCCACCTCTCCCGAACCTTTTGGACGGGTTATCATTGAAGCAATGCTGTGTAAAACTCCCATTGTGGCGTCTGCTGCGGGCGGTGTAGTCGAATTAGTTAATCCCGGAAAAACAGGCTGGCTTGTTACCCCTGGAAACTCGCAAGAACTCGCTAACGTAATTAATAGTTGCTATCAAAATCCCGAATTAGCGACTCATGTTGCGACTGAAGCTTACCAAAAAGCCAATGAAAACTTTCAACTCGAGCAAACCCGACAACATATTGATCAACTCCTTCGGAAGTTATTATAACGCAAATTTTATCTAAGTTCTCTCTCCCCCTAACCCCCTCTCCTAAAAGGCGAAGGGGAATTTTCTGAGGATTTTATTTCTCTATTACCTCTCCCCCTAACCCCCTCTCCTAAAAGGCGAAGGGGAATTTTCTGAGGATTTTATTTCTCTATTACCTCTCCCCCTAACCCCCTCTCCTAAAAGGCGAAGGGGAATTTTCTGAGGATTTTATTTTTTCTACTCTATCATTATTACCTTACTAACCCCGCCACAGTCCAGAGGAATAACTGTCACACGAAAAACGAGATTTGCATAAAATTTACCGGTTTCCTCTGAATAAATAGTAGAGTTACGCGGTGATATGATGAAATTTAAAACTGTTATCAATCTACTATTTTTGACTGCGGTGATGAGTTCTAGTGTATTCAGTCAGGTGAATTCTGTGATGAATTTACCTCAAATTGAAACAGTAATAATTTGTCGATTTTTCAAGCCTGAACCTCCCGTACAAGGTGATGGGGGTTCTCGGTTTGCTGAACCCTCGCATCATCAAAATCAAGACAATTTTCCTGATGTTCAAGCTTGAATCTGTTGTCATTCTCTCCCGTTTAACGCTGTAAAGTATCCGATGTCATTGAATAAGTATTCAGTTCAATCAACGCCGTTCACGTCCAAGCCTTCTATCCGCAGAAAATGTAACATTCCATAACTATCACCCGCCACAATTGTTTGATTATCGGGACTAATCGCACAGCAAGAAAAAGCACTATCTCCAATTAAGCTGATTATTTCTTGTCCTGTCTTTAAGTCCCAAAGTTTCACCGTTCTATCCGATGAAGCAGAAACAATTGTTAACCCATTGGGAGTGATAGCAACTAACTTTACAAAACTGCTATGTCCATTGAGAGTTAATAATTCTTCTCCTGTGGCTAAATCCCAAAGTTTGATAGCATTATCACTTGAACCCGAAACCAACTTTGAGCCATCAGGACTAATCGCAACTGCCGATACCAAATTATCATGTCCACTGAGAGTTAACAGTTGTTTTCCACTCGCTAAATCCCAAACTTTGATAGTTTTATCGCTTGAACCCGAAATCAACTTTGAACCATCGGGAGTGATAGCCACTAACTTTACAAAACTGCTATGCCCATTGAGAGTTAATAATTCTTCTCCTGTGGCTAAATCCCAAACTTTGATAGTTTTATCCTCTGAACCCGAAATCAACTTTGAACCATCGGGAGTGATAGCCACTAACTTTACAAAACTGCTATGCCCATTGAGAGTTAATAATTCTTCTCCTGTGGCTAAATCCCAAACTTTGATAGTTTTATCCCATGAACCCGAAACAACTTTTAACCCATCGGGACTAATCGCAACTGGCTCTAGCTGATAGTCATGTCCACTGAGAGTTAACAGTTGTTTTCCACTCGCTAAATCCCAGACTTTGATAGTTTTATCCCATGAACCCGAAACAACTTTTAACCCATCGGGACTAATCGCAACTGCTCTTACCCAAGAATTATGTCCACTGAGAATTAACAGTTGTTTTCCAGTCCCTAAATCCCAAACTTTGATAGTTTTATCCCATGAACCCGAAACAACTTTTAACCCATCGGGACTAATCGCAACTGCCGATACGATTCTATCATGTCCACTAAGAGTTGATAGCTGTTTTCCAGTCCCTAAATCCCAAACTTTGATAGTATTATCACTTGAACCCGAAACAACTTTTAACCCATCGGGACTCACCGCAACTGTAGTTACCCAAGAATTATGTCCACTGAGAGCTAATAGTTGTTTTCCACTCGCTAAATCCCAAACTCTGATAGTTTTATCCCATGAACCCGAAACAATTTTTAAACCATCGGGACTAATCGCAACTGCTAATACCAAATTATCATGCCCACTGAGAGTTAACAGTTCTTTTCCAGTCCCTAAATCCCAAACTTTGATAGTATTATCACTTGAACCCGAAACAACTTTTAACCCATCGGGACTAATCGCAACTGCTCTTACCCAAGAATTATGTCCACTGAGAATTAACAGTTGTTTTCCAGTCCCTAAATCCCAAACTTTGATAGTTTTATCCCATGAACCCGAAACAACTTTTAACCCATCGGGACTAATCGCAACTGCTGATACCAAATTATCATGCCCACTGAGAGTTAACAGTTCTTTTCCAGTTGTTAAATCCCAGATTTTGATTGTTTTATCTTCGGAACCTGAAACCAGTTTTGACCCATCAGGACTGATAGCTAATGCTGTTATCCCATCCTCATGTCCACTGAGAGTCAGTAGTTCTTTTCCCGTTGCTAAATCCCAAACTTTGATAGTTTTATCATCTGAACCCGAAACAATTTTTAAGCCATCAGGAGTGATAGCGATTGCTGAAACTAGAGCATCATGTCCAACAAGAGTCCGAATTAACGCTCCTCCGGGTGGTGTTAAATTAGGAGCAGTTGGACGCAACCAAGGTGAGGTTTGACATCGTTTTGCTTGTTGCAAAAGTTGTTGAATTTGGGGATTATTTTCATATAATAAAAGTCGTCCCCAGAGTTGACTGGCGAGTTGATTTGTATCTTTATTAAGAACATGAGCCGATAGTTCAAAAGTTCGTTGTAGCAGTCTCAAGGTTTCGTCAGTTTCCAGATGTTCAACTTGCTGATAATCCTCAATTAACGCTTGTATTCCCACCGCTTCTATTTTGGCTTGCATAAACTCAAAATCAGTTAGAAAGCGATGCACCTCTCGGAACTGAGAGTTTTCAACCAGGTGATAAATAAGTTCGGTTAAAACAAACTCTCTATCTTCTTCGGTTTTTCTCGCCAACCAGTTGCCAATTTTACCCATTGTTTTAGTCCTCGTCTTCAGTTGTATCCAAATCTTCTAACAAAGCATTCGTTATCGATCCATGAATCTCTGTAATTTCAATTCCTGCGGCTTCAATCATCTCTTTGCGGGAGAGAAAATCAGCAAAACTAGCGTGATAAACTTTATAGCGAGTTTGTCCTTGAATTTGACTATAATGCAAAAACTGTGACCATTCATTGAGTACCTCTTGAACGATTATTTCATCCTTTACACTCACAAATTTAGCAATTAACTGACGAGAAACGGGTTTACGCAACACACCGAGAATATAGACAATCTTAATCTTTAACTTCGGTAAGGGTTTATCCTGCATTCCCATTCGCCGCCAATGGTCTTCGTAGTACGACGTTAAACCTTGGGGTAGATTTTCTAACTGTAAATTTTGATAATAACCTTTGGCAATTTCCGGTAACACATACCTCAAATACATAAAGTTATTTTCGCTTTTCTCCGCCAAAGTATCAATAAACTCCTTCTTGTTTAGGTTTTGATTACCAATCCACTCATATAACGAGTTTTTAAATTCATCTTCAAAAAAGAGATAAATATATTTTTTTATATCTTCTCGACTGTTCATGGTGTAGTCCTTGAAATCAAAGATCTCTTGAGGGGTTTCAAACAACAACCGGGTTTCTAACTCTCGACGACGAGTAAGCAAAAAATACACGCTTTTGGGTAAATATCGAGGTAAATACAATATATTGAAACCGTTTTGTTGATGACTCATATTGACTTCATCCAAAGCATCAATCACAATCACTACTTTTTTTTCATGGGGTTTGAGTTTATCACTCACTTTCTGAAGTAAATTCTTTAAAAAGTTGCCATCTTCTTTGGCTTCTTGCGGTAACGAGTTCGGTTGATAATCTTCCAACCCGTACTCACAAATTAGTTGCTGACAAATACATTCTAGAAATTGATCCGCTCGATTTTGACTATCAGTATAAACATTGAAATAATAGAGACAAGAGGGATGATCGTTCACATATTTCGCCGCAACTGTACTTTTTCCTTCACCCGGATCGCCCACTACAGTAAAATATCCTCTATCGTGAGTTTTGATAAATTTTTCAAACGCCTTAAAAACAAACTCTCGCCCTACAAACTTGCGTATTTTTTCCTCAATTAATCCCTGAAATCTTCCCGTGTATTTGCTTTTTTCAATATTCCAACGTTCAGGATTCATAAATTCAGTCGGATGACAGCCCAAAGCCTCAGCTACTTTCTCAATATCCCATTTATTCACTAAATCTTTGTCTCCCTTTGTCCCCAACATTTGCTTGAGAGTATCCAGAGAAATACCCGCTTGATCAGCAAGTTCCTCTTGATTGAATTTTTTCTCGTTATAGAGTTCTTTCAGTTTTTGTCTTTCTCCCGGAGTCAACTTTAAACGTTTATCTGACATGGTTTTACTCTCCCAAAATTGGTTTATTCCTACTGTAGCGGACTCTAACAAAGTTGAACAGGGAAAATAGGGAAAACTCACTTCCCCATTTCCCCCAAACGGTTGGGAAGACTTCCCCAAATCTTATCCCTATTTACACTCGTAATTCTGCGAGAGATTAATCAAAATGAAATTGTCAACGTTCAGGATATTTAATTATGTATTCTCTCAATTCTTCTCAAGATAAATTCGGCTTTGACTTGCAAACCCTGCTGAATTTACAACCCCCTCGCGCCCATTGTCAGAAGTGTTTGGGGTTGCTGGCCTCTATTCACCCCTGTAATGAAAAGGGTAATATTCCCTGTCCGGTTTGTGGGGTAGAGACGGTTGTTTCCGGCGAAAACCGGGCTGAAAAATACGAAAAATTTCGCAATCATTATAAAGCCTTAAACCTCTATATTGAGTTTGACAATATCATCGAACACGGCAAAAAATTCGCTTCCATCGCTCAAAAAATGCACCCAAACAACCGCTATTATCCACCCGTTAGCGCTCTTTTAGACAGTCTCAACCAAGCCCAATCTTTTGTTCATATTAATAGTTTTGGAATCAGTCGAGACTTTTTATTAACGTTGAAATTGGTTGCTCAAAAAATACCCGTTCGAGGAATTATCGCCCTCACTTCCGATCAACTTTGGCTGCGGGATGAACTCCAAAACTACAGCCAAGAATCCCCCAATTTACAACTGAAAGCCGTTTATGATGCTAACAATTGGGCGACTGTTCCCCATCAAAAGTTAATTGTAATTGATGGTTTGATCGCTTTTAAAGGAAGTACAAATCTCACCCTAACCGCATGGCGTAAAGCCGCACAGGGTTATGATAACGTTGAATTGGTGACAAATCTCGCTCAGGTTATTGAACTTCACAACCGTTTCTTTTCTCCCCTTTGGGCGAATTTAAGTCCCTACGGAAATGCGATCGCCCTCGATCATTCTCTTGCTATTGTTAAGGCGAGTTAGTTTAGGGAATTAGAAGAGTGATCCCCCTAAATCCCCCTGCCCCCGTGACCCCCAACATTGGGGGTAATTTGGGGGACTTTTTTTTCTTAATTTCCCTGACAAACGGCGATTTTCAGCCCACCTATCTCTCTACAATTCCCCCCTTTTTTAAGGCAGGGCTGTTTCATTCTCGGTTCAAAAATGCGATCGCCAAATCTTAAAAGCCTTTCTCTGTAAAGAAAAGGAGGATTATTTCAACAGTTTTGATATTTTCTGTTTAAATAGAGCCTAAAACTTGCCCCCCATCAAAGGTTTAGCGATCGCAAAATTTTAGAATGAAACGGCCCTGCCTTTTTTAAGGGGGGCTAGGGGGGATATTTAAGCAAATCACGAAGATTGATCACCCTAAATCCCCCTGCCCCCATGACCCCCAACATTGGGGGTAATTTGGGGGACTTTTTTTTCTTAATTTCCCTGACAAACGGCGATTTTCAGCCCACCTATCTCTCTACAATTCCCCCCTTTTTTAAGGGGGGCTAGGGGGGATATTTAAGCAAATCACGAAGATTGATCCCCCTAAATCCCCCTTAAAAAGGGGGACTTTTTTTTCTTAATTTCCCTGACAAACGGCGATTTTCAGCCCACCTATCTCTCTACAATTCCCCCCTTTTTAAGGGGGGCTAGGGGGGATATTTCAAGGGGGCTAGGGGGGATATTTCAAGGGGGGCTAGGGGGGATATTTAAGCAAATCTACGGGGGATTAACGCTAGATTTAAACGGCTTGTTTTCTCAAAAACAATAACAACGACTCGCTAATTTCTTTCCCCCAATGATCTTGGGGATAATGTCCGGCTTTTTCTAACTTCACCAACTCCGAACCTCTAACTAAATTCGCAAATTCTTGGGCTTGTTCAACACTCAACCAAGGATCAGCAACTCCCCAAATAATTTGAGTGGGATGTTGCCAAGTTTTAAACCCTGTTGAAATTTCCGCCATCGTTTCTTTCAGTTTGAGATTTTTAATCGTTGCTAATAGCGATCGCCCCGAAGCTGAACTTTTCAAAAACGGACGACGATAAACATCTAAATCTTTATCTTCGATCACATAACCGCTTCCCCCTTCCAAGGTTCGATCAACGAGTAGCGGATCTTGTACCATCATATCCCCGACAAACGGTAAACCCATTTGTTTAATTTTCCAGGGAAGTTTAGCCGCAGGAGAAACAGGCGTATTCAGAACAATTAAACGATCTATTTTATCAGGATTTTTGAGCGCATATTGTAAACCCACTGACCCTAAAAAACCCTGTACAACCAGATTAAATTGACTCAGTTCTAACGTTTCAATAAACTCCGATAACGCCTTCAAAAACGCATCGGGAGTATAAGCAAAATCCCGTTTATCTGCTTTAGAAGAAAACCCCGATCCGATCCAGTCTGGTGCGATCGCCCGATAACCTTTAGCGGCTAATTCTTCCATCAATACCACCCAACTGTAACTCTGAGACACTAACCCATGTAACAGTAAAACAGGAGATTTATCTGTTTGTTCCGCTTTGGCTTCCCGATAAAACCATTCTAGCGATCCGATTTTGATTGTGTTTTTATCCAAGGTGACAATTATTGTTCATTCAAATGTAGGGGATATTATACTACTCCTCTCCGCGAAAAAACCCTCTTGTTCAAAAAAATCGGGTTTTCGGGTAGAACTCCTAAGAATTATCCCTCACAAATTACCTTGACTTGTTCATTGTAAAAATTACGATACTGCGATAAACAATCTAAAGAAGCTTGCAGTTTTAGAACATAAGCCTGTAAAAATAACCCACTCCATTCTGCAATCATTTTAACGGATTCTGTTTGTTTAAGTTGGGGTTTATTTTCTTCTTCTGGCCCATCTTTAGGTTGAGAAACATCAGTGATTCCATAATGATTTATTCCTTTAATTTGAATAAAAGCCTTCGGACTATCGGCTATATTGTCATAAGTTCTTTGAGTAAATTCAGGTAAAACAATAGTATCAAGTTCACCTGCAATTAAAGCGATGGGAATTCCTGAATTTTGAATCGTTAGTGATCCGGCTTCTTTTGTTAAAAGATTCGTTCCATAAAAAACCCCTCCAACTAACTCAGGAGGTCTAATGTACTTTTTACCGGAAATCTGCTCAACGGTTTGTGAATATCGAATCGCTTCTAAACCTGTAATTCCCCCGCAAGAATGACCGAATACAACCATTTTTTCTGGATCTACAGTGTTGGCAATCTCTAAATTTGCTTGAATAGAATCGCTTTTAAAATAATCTAATATGGCTGAAATTTGAGTCAATTCTGGAGCCAGATAAGTCCGACCGGGTGGAGTATGATTGGGAACGACAACCACAAATCCTGCGGTGGCAATTAACTTAGAAAATAGAGTATAATATAATTTATCAACATCAAATCCTTGTAAAAATAAAGCAATCGGCAATTTAAAAGGCGGATTTTCAACTTGGGATAAATCGGGATAATAAATATTAGCTTCATCCCCATTTGTTGTAATAACAGTAGGGTAACTTTTGACTTGATTTAGTTCACATACAGGTTGAAACATTTCTGGATATCTCCTTTTTTTTCCTAGTTTTATTCCCACAAACGTCGCCCTTCTTTTCCGTTTAAACGTTGATGAGTATCCCTCAGTAACGTTGGAATATCCAACTTTTGCGGACAACGCGGTAAACAGTCCCCACAGTCTGTACAACGGTTTCCCTTGTTTCCAGGGAACCAATGACCCGCATTTTCAAACATTCGATAGCGATATTTTCCAAACTCTGTCATCTCGTAAGCCACGGCTAAATTTCGCAACCGCAACACCTCCGGGATATTAATGGCTTCAGGACAGGGTAAACACTCATAACACTGGCTACACCCTTCACTCCCCAAAACTTCTCCCTGAGTGGCGTCTAAACCGTCTAAAACAGCTTTTTCCTCCTCGGTTAACTCCCCATCTTGATCGGCCACCGTTAATGGCCAATCTAACTCCTTTGGGTTCGCCGCCCCCACGCTTAACGTCGTAATGCGGCGATCGCTGAGTAAAAAGCGATAATTTAACATCAGAGGCGAAAAAGGCTGACACAACTGTTGTAAACGTCGGGATGGAGTATAAAGCTGTCCGCCCTTGTCTGCCGGAGAAATAATAAAAATCCCCATATCATTTTGGGCGGCTAACTCAATAGCTGCTGCATTTCGCTGAAAAAAATAGTAATAATGCAGATTGACAAATTCAAACAAATGTGTATTAATAGCAGCGAGAATCACCTCTAATGGTGCGTGGGTCGAAAAGCCAATGTGCTTGACTCGACCATCCTCAAGAGTCTTCTGCACCCCCGACATTCCCCGTATTGCCAGATCGAGATGTTCCCAGGTATTAATACCATGAAGGGCTAAACAATCGAGGTAATCGAGATTTAGCCGTTCCAAGGATTGATCAACCCCCCGTTCCATCTCGCTCGGATCAGCCGACGGGATAAGTTTTGATGTGATGTAAAGTTGCGATCGCACAACAGGCAACCCAGCTAATAATGCAGCACCCAAATATTGTTCACTATTCCCATACCCTGTTGCCGTCTCGATATGATTAATTCCTTGGGATACTGCCTGCTGCACTGTATGCCTTGCATTGTCCTCAGACGCCAGATATCGCATGGTTCCAAGCGTTAGAACAGAAAGGCGTAGATCGGTTTTACCAAACCGCCGATAACGCATTTTAAAATTCGGATTTTAGATTGAGGAATTGAGCTATATTTTTGTCAATCAAACCATCCATGATCTGAACCCCAATTACTGGGCCTCATCTTTTTTGCGAAAATCGGAACGTTTGATCAGATCTTGCGGACTCAGGTTGGACACAAACTCCCGAAAAGCACGGCGTTCAGCCTCATCAGCCTCCCGATCCACCGGAATAGAAGCATCTGCAACTACTTCTTCCATCACCCAAATGGGGGTATCTGTCCGCAAAGCCAGAGCGATCGCATCACTGGGACGAGCATCAATTTCTTTTTTCAACTCCCCTTGACGCACAATTAAGACAGCATAAAAGGTATTATCTTGCAGGGAGTGAATCACAACCCGTTCCAAGGTCAGATCCCAAGAATCCATCATACTGACGAACAAATCGTGAGTTAACGGTCTGGGAGGTTTATGGTTTTCCAATGCGCCAATAATCGATCTAGCTTGATCCTGACCAATAAAAATAGGCAAGGCACGCCGCTCTGAGGCATCCCTCAAAAGAACGATGGGACTGCGAGTAGCAGCATCTAGCGCGATTCCGGCGACTTTCATTTCAATCATCGACTCAGCCTCGATAGAATACTTTAGGTAAACGAGTAATCAAACCCGTAGACAGAACATCCTGCATTCCAGTATGCCTTGAAATTCCCTGAAATCAACAACAGATTTTTGTTTGACAATCTCACCCGTCAAACTCAGCTTTCAGGCAAAACGTGAATCCAGTTTTATTCACTTAACATTGATCCCCTACTGAAAAAGTGCCATGTTCACAGGATTAATTCAAGCATTGGGGAGAATTTTGCCCCTAAGCGACGAACAGTTTCAAATCTCCTGCGTTTCCGGTCAAACTGATTTAATCTTAGAAGATTTAGCCATCGGTGATAGTGTTGCAGTTAACGGAGTTTGTCTAACTGTCGTCGAAATCATCACCGGGGGTTTTGTCGCTACGGCTTCCCCAGAAACCCTACGTCGGACGACGTTAGGACAGGGTTTAGACGGCTACTTCAACCTTGAAACCTCCCTGCGTGCCGGGAGCAAATTAGGTGGACATTTCGTGACAGGTCATGTTGATGGGATTGGATGTTTACAGTCTTCGGTTCAAACCGCGAGTTCTTGGGAAATGCAGTTTAGCGCCCCTACACAAGCCACCCTATGGCATCAACACATTGCTCCTTTCATTGTTCCCAAAGGCAGTATCGCTATTAACGGTATCAGTCTGACGATAGCCGATTGCGATCGCGAAGGGAACTGGTTTCAAGTTGCTGTTATTCCTCACACTTACAGCCAAACCAATCTAAAGTACCTCAAACCCGGTAGTTGGGTCAATCTCGAAGCGGACATCCTGGGGAAATATGTTGCCAAATTCCTGAGAACTCCTGCCGTTTTCAACGAAATGCCCTCAATTTCTACAATAGAAGATATTACCCCCGAATTTCTCGCTGAACATGGATTTAGTTAAATCAGTGACCAGTGACCAGTGACCCTTCGGGTTCGGTAGTTGCTCCACTTGGGGAGACCCCAAGACCGCACTACCTCACCAGTGACCAGTGAAAACAACTGATAACTGGTAAGGGTGATGAATTACCCCTACAAGACTGATCGCTGATAACTGATAACTGTCTAAACTGGTCACTGATAACTGGTCACTGATAACTGTCTCTTCAATCATGCAACCTGTTGACTACACCACTCTGCTCGCCACTTGTACAGAACTTCGAGAACAATGGCTTCCCGCCCGTCTCGAACAAGTTTATCAACGCGATCGCTTTACCATTTCCCTGCTGTTACGCACGCTTAAGGGTAAAGGATGGCTAGATATTTCTTGGCACCCCCAAGCCGCCCGAATGTGTATCGGTGATCCGCCTCCTCGCGTACCCGATACGTTTACCTTTAGCGATCAACTGCGACATCAGTTAAGCGGTTTAGCCTTAGTTGCGATCGCGGAAGTTTCACCTTGGGAAAGGGTGTTAGACTTGCAATTTGCTAAACGCCCCGGAGAAAGCCCCCTCTGGCATCTCTACGTTGAAGTGATGAGCAAATATAGTAACGTTGTCTTAACGGGACAAGATAACCTAATTGTCACAACAGCACATCAAGTCAGTAGTCAACAGTCGAGTGTTCGCCCGATCCAAACCAGTCAACCTTACGAACTCCCGCCCAGTCTCACCGATCCCATTCCTCGGTTGAGTGAACCTCTAGATCAATGGCAACGACGAGTCAGTTTAATTCCCGGTTCCCTCAAGCGTCAACTCCTCAAAACCTATCGAGGCTTGAGTTCAGCTTTAATTTTAGCAATGGTTCAAGCTGCCGGACTCGATCCTGATCGTTCAACCGATAGCCTCAGCGATGCGGAATGGACTCGTTTATTTGAATGTTGGTGTCAATGGTTAGAAGCCTTAGAAAAATCTAACTTTTATCCCCATTTTACAGAAACCGGATATTCTGTTATTGCTTGGAATCATACCCCAACTCAACCGTCTATTAAAACGGTTCAAGAACTCCTCAACCGTTACTATGTTGCCGAACTTAACCAACAAGACTTTCAGCAACTCCGCCATCAAATTAGCCAAAAACTCAACAATCTTCTCAGTAAATTACGCCAAAAAGCTGACGGGTTTATTCAACGTCTCAAACAATCCGACAACGCTGACAGCTACCGCACCCAAGCAGATTTATTAATGGCTTCTCTGCATGAATGGAAACCCGGAATGACCAATATAATCTTATCAGATTTTGAAACCGGAGAACCCGTTAAAATTCCCCTCGAACCCGAAAAAAATGCCGTTCAAAATGCCCAAGCCTATTATAAACGCCATCAAAAGTTAAAACGGGCGAGAATAGCCGTTGAACCGCTTTTAGCCGAAGTAAAAGCCGAAATTGATTATTTAGAACAAGTCGAAGCCGCGATCGCTCAAATTGAATCTTATCAAACCTCAGAAGATTTACAAACTCTCGCAGAAATTCGCGACGAACTCACCCAACAAGGCTATTTTAATACACCCGGTTATCAAAATCGAGCAACCACTGAAACCGAATTTCATCGGTATAAAACCCCTACTGGTTTTGAATTATTAGTTGGACGAAATAACCGCCAAAATGATTTATTGACTTCAAAAATTGCAGGAGATTATGACTTGTGGTTTCATAGCCAGGAAATTCCCGGAAGCCATGTATTGTTACGACTCAGCGCCGGGGACGTCCCCGAAGAAAAAGATTTGCAGTTTGTAGCGAATTTAACAGCATATCATAGCCGCGCTCGTCAGAGTGAACAGGTTCCCGTGATTTATACAAAACCCAAACACGTCTATAAACCCAAAGGATCAAAACCCGGAATGGTTATCTATAAGCATGAAACCGTGATCTGGGGGAATCCTCAAGCGGCGATCGCCAAGCCATAGACTGCTGAAACGATACCCCAACACCCTACTTCTAGAGGATGAGTGAAAATACTATCGGAAAAATTGGTGTTTTTTGTTACAATCGAGAATTAGGGAGATTTGAGAACTCCAACCCGCAGGTTGCATGGGAACGCACCTCCTGGGTTAGCCTCAAATCGAAACAACAACGGTGCTTTTCATTGTGATAAAAGACCAGTTTCGGCTGGTCTTTTTTATTTTAATGCTTAAATCTCAATCTGAGTTCAACCTTTTGACAGAAACCGACGTGACGAGTTTGATCTCAATATAGAGAACCCATCTCAGATAGACATCTGCTGATTACAATATTGATTAGATAGACTTTAGCCTAAACCCCTATAAACCAAAAATATGAATCCTAAAAAACTACTGGGTATTTTGTTCTTACTGTTAGTCGCTATTTTTATCACATCCGGCGATACCTATGAGTTTCTCCCCAAACCCGCTAGAGAAGCCAGCGTCAAAAGTCGAGAATTCATCGTTGGTTTATGGCCCGATTGGTTAAGACCAAGAGACCTAGATGCCCAACGAGAGAAAGAAATTGAACAATTACAAAAAGGAGGAGGCAAGTAAACAGTGAACAGTTTACAGTGACCAGTTTACAGTTACCAGTTACCAGTTACCAGTGATAACTTAAAAGCTGGTCACTGTTTACTGTAAACTGTAAACTGTAAAAGCTGGTCACTGTTTACTGTAAACTGTAAACTGTTCTTAACCCGCCCCTACACCCAACTTCTGCCTTTTATTTTTTCTTCAGCCAGCTAAACATCGCCCGTAAATCTTTTCCGACGGCTTCGATGGGATGTTCTGCTTCTTTGCGACGCATCGCAGTAAACCCAGGTTTACCCGATTGATTTTCTAAGACAAACTCTCGCGCAAATTGACCAGTTTGAATCTCTTTCAAAATTTTACGCATTTCTGCGCGCGTTTCATCAGTAATAATCCGGGGGCCGCGTGTATAATCGCCGTATTCTGCTGTGTTAGAAATACTATCGCGCATATTAGCTAAACCGCCCTCAACCACCAAGTCAACTATTAATTTAACTTCGTGTAAGCATTCAAAATAAGCCAATTCCGGCTGATAACCCGCCTCTACCAACGTCTCAAACCCCGATTTGATCAATTCACTCAAACCACCACACAACACCACCTGTTCCCCAAATAAATCGGTTTCAGTTTCTTCGCGGAATGTGGTTTGTAAAATTCCCCCTCTAGTTCCACCAATCCCTTTAGCATAAGCCATTGCGCGATCGCGAGCTTGACCGGAAGCATCTTGATACACCGCAAACAAACAAGGTACCCCTTGTCCTTCTTGATAAGTCCGACGAACGAGATGACCAGGGCCTTTGGGCGCCACCATAATCACGTCTACTTCCGGTGGGGGGACAACTTGACCAAAATGAATATTAAAGCCATGAGCAAAGGCTACAATTTTACCAGCGCCCAGATGGGGTTCAATTTCAGTTTTGTAAACGGTTTTCTGGACTTCATCCGGCAGCAGAATCATAATCAAGTCTGCTACTTCTGCGGCTTTGTCTACTGGATGAACCGTCAACCCCTCATCTTTGGCTTTGAGGGCGGACTTGCTACCCGGATACAGCCCAACGACTACGTTTAAGCCACTATCTTTGAGGTTGAGGGCGTGGGCGTGACCTTGGGAACCATAACCAATAATTGCAATTGTTTTATCTGCCAGTAAATCTAGATTGGCATCTGCATCATAATACATCCGAGCCATAGTGGGGATCTCCTATCCTAACTTGTGAGGGGGGAAGTGCAAAACTTTTATCCTATCACAAGTCGGTCACACACTTAAGGAGTAAACAATATAGCAATTCTATTTAATTTTTAAACTGACTTCGGTGCGTTACTAGAGATTGAATCGCACTTTGAGTCAATCACCCTATTGTAACGCACCCTAATCATCTATCACAAGTCGGTGACGCCATTTAAAGATTCAACAATAGGATAAAATCAATAAACCTGAAGAATCAAAATTTGAAGCTTTTCTATCGCAATTATTAACCATGTTAGAGTACATTACCCTACCTGATAATATTTTACCGCCTGTTGCACCCTATTCTCATGCAGTTCGAGCGGGAGATTTTCTCTTTGTTACCGGACAGCTTGCTGAAGATCCCAATACAGGAGAAATCATCAAAGGAAGTATTGAAGAACAAACCCGACAAGTCATGGAAAATTTGCGGTTAGTTCTTGAACAAGCTGGAACAAATTTTGATCGCGTTGTCATGTCACGAATTTTTTTAAGTGATTTTCGCTATTATCAAAGTGTTAATTCAATTTATGCGTCTTATTTTGACTCAAAACGTTTACCCAGTCGTACAACAGTCGGTGTTCTCGGTCTTGCCAATTTCGGTGATATTGAGATTGATTTGATTGTTTATTGTGGAGATTAATCCGATTGCCAGGCAGATGCCCACTACCCCAAGTAACAGAAGTCAAAACCAAAAGCGTTTAAGGGATCAGCTACATACGATACAAATCTGGGGTTAAATTGAGAAAAAACAGTTAAGTTCTATCAACTTATGTAAAGTTGTTTATGATTTTCTTTTACCAAAAAATTTTAAAATATCCTTGAATACCTAGAGGAGACTGAACTTAAAGGATTTTACAGAGTGGATTGAGCAGTTTACAGTTCGCAAACTCCTGTTAAGTCTTATTTCAGCTTTACGAATTGAATGGATAACCAGGGTAATTTATGATTCATACTAGAAGAAAGACACTCAATTGATTTATGTAGTGTCTCACTGTTAAATCTATTTTGATAAACCTTGCTGATATGAGACGACCTTCACAATTAACCCGGTTAATTTGGGACTTCTACCGTGAAAATCACGAAGAATTGCAACGGCTTCAACCCTTAGCAAAATGCAAAGTCTATCGACGTTGGGGTGTGTTGCATATCCAGTGTGTTAATCAAGACATCGCTGATCTGATGACGGCTTCCCAAAATATTCTAAGAGAACCGATTTCTCAGATGCGTCTTGCCCAAAAAATAAAAATCTCTGTTAAAAACATGACAGTAGCTTTACTGGATGTCAAACCCGATAGAATCATTGCTTGAAAGACTTTATCTGCGTTCAACTCCTGCAATCTAGAACGGTTGCAGGCTTTAATTAAATAATCAACAGCAAACTAAAAACTGTTAATCTCTAAAATTTTAAAGAAATTCTCCTGAACTTGTCAATCAAGAACAGAAAGAGAACTCAGTAGATGCACCCTGATCAAATTCCCTTGGCGAAAGCTAGGGGATTTTTTTGTTCTAAATTTGACATAAAACTTTCACAATTTAGTCACAATCAACTTAACTTGATACCGTAAAACATTCTGCAAATCATCCGGAAACCCCTTGATATTAACCGAAAAACAGAACAGGAGTAGATGCACCCCGATCAATTAGCCCTCAGCTTAGTCTGAGGGTTTTTTTCAGTGAACAGTCAACAGTGACCAGTGACCAGTCAATAGAAACCGGGTTTTTAATCCAACTGTGCCTCGAAAAATAGAAAACCGCTATATTTTCCCAGAAATAACCTAAATGAAATTTAATAAAATATCCGGAACCTATCCAACAATATCAGAAGTAAATAGATGAGTAGATGCACCCTGATGGTTATCCCCTAGCTTCGGTTAGGGGTTTTTTTTGAGATGATAACTGACCCTATGATTGACATATTTTTGACAGAAAATGAGAAGAACTCAAAAGACTATTCTAAACCTTCCGGAATCGCCTCAACCTCCACAGAAAACAGAATTCAGTAGATGCACCCTGATCAATAATCCCTCAGCCTTCGCTGGGGGATTTTTTTCACAACAGAAGTCAATCTTAGTGTCTTCGTGTCTTCGTGTTTCTGCTGCTTTATAAAACTGATATAACACGGTATAAACCGTGTTAATGTTTATTTCCTGCATCACCCCGGACTGTCAGCAGCACCCGGTCAGACAGGCATTTCACCAAGAAGCCCTCGGCATAACCTTCTAAATTCAGGCTGGCATTCAAATCGCGGTCAATGCTTACACCGCAATTATTACAGTTGAAAACTCGTTCTTTCAGAGCTATTTCTTGAACGTGACCGCAATTTGAACAGGTCTTAGTTGACGGATAGAATCTATCAGCAAACACTACTCTTGAACCGTACCACTCGGACTTATACTCGACTTGGCGGCGAATTTCATAGAGAGCAGAATCAGCAATAGCACCCGCTAACTTATGATTTTTTAACATCCCAGAAACATTCAAATCCTCTAACCCGATGACTGCGTGGTTTTTGCATAGCCATGAGGTGAGTCTGTTATCTTACAGATAGTACCGTGTTGTACCATAAATTGTCAACTAAGTTACTGCTCTGTGCGATCGCGAATTGGACGGCGACTGTGCTACCCTGTTGAAGATAAACACAAAGTTAGGCACAGATACAGTTCCAAAGCGTACATGGTTCACATCAAGCGCGTAGAACTCACGAATTTCAAATCTTTTGGGGGAACGACAGAGATACCGTTGTTACCCGGTTTTACAGTGGTTTCTGGGCCAAACGGTTCGGGAAAGTCAAATATCCTTGATGCGTTACTGTTTGCGTTAGGACTGTCTTCGTCTAAAGGAATGCGGGCGGAACGTTTACCGGATTTAGTTAATAACACCCAAAGCCGCAAAACCACCGTTGAAACGCGCGTTACCGTGACTTTTGATCTTTCTGAAGATAGCCATTTATGGTCAGCCATGCAGCGTAATGGGAAGTTCTACGCAGACGATGAACTCGAAGAATTAGAAACCGATCAACCTCAAGAAACCAACGGTTCCCAAGTCGATGAACCCCCCAAAACCTATGGTTTAACGCCGGAATGGACTGTTACGCGGAAACTGCGAGTGACGAAACAGGGAACTTACACTTCTACCTACTATATCAACGGAGAAGCCTGTACTCAAACCGAACTCCACGAACAACTGAATCATCTCCGAGTCTACCCGGAAGGTTATAACGTCGTACTGCAAGGGGATGTTACCAGTATTATTACCATGAAACCCCGTGAACGTCGAGAAATTATTGATGAGTTGGCGGGAGTGGCGCAATTTGATCGTAAAATTTCCTTAGCTAAAGAGAAGTTAGATACGGTTAAAGAAAGAGAAGAACGCAGTCGTATTGTAGAACAAGAATTAATCGCCCAACGCGATCGCCTCAACAAAGATCGAGTCAAAGCGGAAAAATATCAAAAATTGCGAGATGAGTTTCAAGAAAAAACCCAATGGGAAGCGGTTTTAAATTATCAAACGTTGCAAAAACAAACCTTTCGACTGCGAGAACAAATTGAAGCAGGCGATCGCTCTTTAACTGAACTCAATGAAAATCTTAACCAACAAACCAGCCAAATTCAACAGACGACAACTGAACTGGAACAGTTAAACGCCCGTGTTAAAGCAATGGGTGAACAAGAATTAATTGATTTACAAACTATCTTAGCAAAACAAGAAGCTGAATATCGACAATTTCAACAACGCCAACGGGAAACTGAAGCAGCCGTTAAAAACACCCAAAGTCAGATTCAACAAACCCAAGAAGAACGACAAAATTATCAACAAACTCTAGAAACTATTGCTTCTCAGCGACAAGTTGAAACGCACAATTTACAAGTTCGGACGACTGAACGCGATCACGTTCAACAAAGTCTAAATCAAACTCGTCAAGCGGCGAGTCAAGTCGCCCAACAAGCTGAAGCCTGGATGCAGCAACAAACTGATTTGCATCATCAGATAGAAACCCTGCAAAAAACGCTCAATCCCCAACGCACAGAACAGGCTAAACTCACAGAACGAGTTAATCAACTGCAACGTCAAATTAATGAGCAGCAACAGTCGTTAGTTTCTACACAACAGCAATTAGAAACGGCTCAAACGGAAGTCAAACAAGCTCAAGAACAGCGAGAAAATGCTGATCAGCAAACGGAAACGTTAGCTCAAATTGTTGCACAAGCAGAACAAGAATTGCAACTGCAACAAGACACTCAAACGCGACTTTTACGAGAACAAAGAGAAGCCCAACGTCAACTTGATAAACTCGAAGCCCAACAACAAGCCCAACAAGAAGCCACCGGAAGTTATGCAACAAAAGTGATCGCCCAGTCAGGGCTTCCAGGGGTTTGTGGGTTAGTTTGTCAGTTGGGGAGAGTTGAACCTGACTATCAATTAGCATTAGAAATAGCCGCAGGGGGACGTTTAGGAAATTTAGTGGTAGAAGATGATGGGGTAGCGGCTGCGGGAATTGAACTTTTAAAGCGTCAAAAAGCGGGGAGAATTACCTTTTTACCGTTGAATAAAATTCGCCCTAATACTTCAGGGATGGGGAATTTATCGACAATGCGATCGCTAGAAGGGTTTATTGATTTGGCGGTGAATTTGATTGAATGCGATCGCCAATATGAAAATATTTTCGCCTATGTTTTTGGAAATACGATGGTGTTTAATAATCTTAATAATGCCCGTCGTTATCTGGGTCAGCATCGCATGGTAACATTAGATGGGGAGTTATTAGAACCTAGTGGAGCGATGACGGGGGGAAGTCAAGGTTCACGTTCTACGCTGCATTTTGGAACGTTGGATGAAACGACTTCAGAAAGTCAAGCGATCGCGAATTTGCGTCAGCGCTTAGATGAAATTGAACGAATTTTAGAACGGTGTATGCGGGCTATTTCTGATGCAACAATTACTGTAAAAGAACGTTCTCAAGCGTTAATAGAAGCTCGTCAAACCTTGCGAGATAATCAACAAAAAGTCAGTCAAATTGAGTCAGAAATTAAAAACTCAACCAGCCAACAAGAGAGTTTACAAACTCAACTGAATCAAAATATTCAAGAACTGAATACCGCCCAAGCAAGGCTACAAATTTTAGAAAGAGAGATTCCGTTTCAAGAGAAACAATTAGAACGCGATCGCGAAACCTTAGCCCAGCTAGAAGCCGCCCACAGCCACAGTGAATGGCAACAGCTACAAACCCTATTGCGATCGCAAGAAACCGACTTACAGGCTCAAGAAACTGCCTTACAGCAAGTTCAGCAACGGTTAATCGAGTTAGATAACCAACAGCAACGCATCGAAGAAAAAATCGAAGAAGGAAAACAAAAAATAGAAGATTATCAAGAGCAACAACATCTACAAAATCATCAAATTCGAGAAATAAAACAACAGATTACAATCCTACAAGAACAAATTGCTCAAACGCAAGCATCAGTCGTCAAAGTAGAAGCCCGTTTAGGAGAAGAAAAACAACAGCGAGATCAAGTAGAAACTCGTTTGAGAGAACAACATCTCGCCAAACAACAGTTAGAATGGCAAATTCAAAAACTGCAAGAAACCCAACAAGGACGACGGGAACAACTGGCGATCAAACAAGAACAATTAACCAATCAAAAAGCAGAACTTAGCGATCCGTTACCCGAAATTCCTGAAAATTTGGATCTAGCTTCTTTACAGCGAGAATTAAAAGCCCTGCAAAAACAAATGGAAGCCTTAGAACCCGTTAATATGTTAGCCTTAGAAGAATATGAACGCACCCAAACCCGCCTGGAAGAATTAAGCCAAAAATTAGCAACCTTAGAAGGGGAACGAACAGAACTCCTATTGAGGATTGAAAACTTCACCACCCTGCGACAACGGGCCTTTCAAGAAGCCTTTGATGCCGTGAATGAGAATTTTCAAAGCATCTTCGCCGACTTGTCCGATGGCGACGGTTATCTGCAAATTGATGATCCAGAAGATCCGTTTAATAGCGGTTTAAACCTGATCGCCCACCCCAAAGGAAAGCCCGTCCAACGGTTGGCGTCCATGTCAGGGGGGGAAAAGTCCCTAACTGCCCTGAGTTTTATATTCTCCTTGCAGCGTTATCGGCCCTCTCCGTTTTATGCTTTTGATGAAGTCGATATGTTTTTAGACGGGGCAAATGTGGAGCGATTAGCTAGAATGATTAAAAGACAAGCACAACAAGCTCAGTTTATTGTTGTGAGTTTGCGCCGACCCATGATGGAAGCATCAGAGCGGACAATTGGAGTGACTCAAGCCAGGGGAGCCTACACACAGGTGTTAGGAATTAAGATCTAGAGGTTCCCGTTTTTATTGCTGGAGCGTAAAACCCTGTCCCGCAAGTGGAGCGGGGATGTAAGCGAGCCAGAGTCTCTGGTACAATACGAATACCTATCACCAGACTAGACATTTCTTGACTGCAACTTGGTATGTTGGAGAACAGGAAAAAGTGGTTTGTCCGTGACGATAGAAGTGGTCAAAGACCAGCCCCGATGACTGTTCGGGATGCCCCAGGAGTGGGAAGAACAGAAACTTCTTCTCTCTACTGCTAGTCAGACGGAGAGACAGGGTACTGTCAATTACCCCTATGCGACAGATCCGAAGTGGTCTAGTTGCAAGCCACATCCCCTTGTGGGTGGGGCATTTGACCAGTTAGTGCATTGAGATCTTAAAAAGATTCAGAGCCAGTCAAAAATCAGTCACTCGGGATTACCGCTTGCGGTTTGCGTAGAGTAATATGTATGTTTAAATTGCATCTAGATTTGGCCAAGCATGACATTTGAAACTATCCGCCAACGCTCCGAGCTTCTCGGCACTCAAGTGATTACCCGTGATAGAGGCAAGCGTCTCGGGGTTGTGAGTCAATTATGGGTAGATGTAGACCAGCGTGAGATTGTAGCAATTGGACTCCGAGACAACTTTTTGGCAGTCGCAGGTTTGCCAAAATATATGTATCTCAGCAGTGTCCGTGAAATCGGCGATGTGATCTTGGTGGATGATGAAAGAGTCCTCGAAGAAGAAATAGACGTCGAAGCTTACAGCACTCTGATTAACAGCGAAGTAATCACCGAAACCGGAGAACCATTAGGTCGAGTTCGAGGGTTTAAGTTTGATCCGCTCAATGGGAAGCTGATCTCGATTATTATTGCCTCTATCGGCATTCCCCAAATTCCCGATCAGATTCTCAGCACCTACGAACTCTCCATTGATGAGATTGTTAGTAGTGGCCCCAACCGTTTGATTGTTTTTGAAGGTTCAGAAGAACGACTCCAGCAGCTAACAGTCGGAGTCCTTGAACGCATGGGATTGGGAGAAGCCCCTTGGGAAAAAGAAGAGGAGGGAATGTATTATCCTCCCACAGTTAAACCTGCTAACCAGTTAGGTAAAGGCACTCCTCAAACCGTTCCCCAGCGTGACTACCAACAAACAGCCCCCGTCGTTGAGCAAGTGTGGGAAGATGAACCCGAATGGCAAGAACCGATCCCTTCTAAGCCTTTACGTCAGCCCCAAACTGTCTATGATGACTACGAAGAAGATAATTGGTCTGATGTCGAAGGGGGTGAATACGATGAGCGCTACTCTGAGCGAGAGTACGTTCCTCTAGAACCTGCCTATGACGATCAACGCTACACCGCTCGTGAGTATGAATACGAAGATGATGTAGAATCTGATGCCTGGGCTGATGATGAAACACCCAAGCCTTATCAACCGCCGAGGGTGAATATCCCGGAGAAGAAAAAAATGCCGGAATATGAGGAAGAACCCGGAGGTTACTAAGCGTTTAGACCTGAGATTTTAGAGGGTAGATGCAGCATTAACGGCTCAACTCTCAACCTCCTGGCTTCTATCTACTGAGTAAACTCATGTCTTCTACCCCAGTTTCATCTCCACTTACCCTCAAGCCTGGAAGTCTGCGTCGCGTTCATCATATTGCCTTAAATGTCGTGAACTTGCAGGCTTCTAGGCACTTCTATGGAACGATTCTCGGCTTACACGAACTCACAGGCGATCAAGTCCCCAGTACGCTGAAATCTCTAGTTGAGGCGGGAAAAGTCGCTAATTTTATCACGCCGGATGGCACTGTAATTGACCTATTCGCTCAACCTCAGCTTCACCCCCCTGATCCTGACCCCCAGCAAGCTTTTACCCGGGCGAATCATCTGGCGTTTGATATTGACCCGCAGTTATTTGATCATGCGGTTGAAGTGTTGCATCAACATCAAATCCCTGTAGATAGCGGCCCCGTGAGTCGCCCGACAGGACGGGGGATCTATTTTTATGACCCTGATGGCTTTATCATTGAAATTCGCTGTGACCCCAATGAGCAGGTCTAATTTTTCAAAGAGTCAGTCAACCTCATGTTATGCTATGCTGATAAGCTTATCTAAATAATTAAACCAGTCCGGGTGCAATTGTTCTGTCAGTCCCAACATTCAAGGGCGTTCTTCAATTGACACTTCGGTTAAATCATACACTTTAACTCAGATGGCACCAACCCTTTTGTTTAATGCGCTGCGTCAGGCTATTGATGAAGAAATGGCTCGTGATCCCTCCGTATTGGTCTTAGGAGAAGATGTCGGTCACTATGGCGGTTCCTATAAGGTAACGAAAGACCTTTACCAAAAATACGGAGATCTGCGGGTTCTCGATACTCCCATTGCTGAAAATAGCTTTACAGGGATGGCTGTTGGGGCGGCGATGACGGGACTGCGACCGATCATTGAAGGCATGAACATGGGGTTTTTGCTCCTGGCTTTTAACCAAATTGCCAACAATGCCGGGATGTTGCGTTATACTTCAGGCGGAAACTTTACCATGCCTTTGGTGATTCGGGGGCCAGGTGGAGTCGGACGTCAACTCGGGGCCGAACATTCCCAACGCTTAGAAGCCTATTTTCAGGGCGTTCCCGGTTTAAAAATTGTGGCTTGTTCAACCCCCTACAACGCTAAAGGTCTTCTCAAGTCAGCCATTCGCGATAATAACCCCGTTTTATTCTTTGAACACGTTCTCCTCTACAACCTCAAAGACGAGTTACCTGAAGAAGAATATCTCGTCCCCATTGACAAGGCGGAAGTCGTGCGGAGCGGGAAGGATATTACCATTTTGACTTATTCGCGAATGCGTCATCACGTCATGCAAGCGGTGCCGACCTTGATTAAAAAAGGTTACGATCCTGAAGTGATTGATTTGATCTCCCTCAAACCCCTAGATTTTGACACCATTGGAGAATCCATTCGCAAAACTCATCAGGTGATTGTGGTGGAAGAGTGTATGAAAACAGGCGGAATTGGGGCGGAATTAGTCGCCTCTATTAACGAACGTCTCTTTGATGAACTTGATGCTCCGGTTTTGCGGTTGTCTTCCCAAGATATTCCCACCCCTTACAATGGAGCGCTAGAACGATTAACCATTGTACAACCTGAGCAAATTGTCGAAGCCGTTGAGAAGATGCTCAGTAAGCAAATCTAAGCGGTTGCGATCGCGCATCACTTCACATCGGTAAACTCCAAAAACCCGGTTTCTTTGAGAAAGCGGGTTGTTTCTATCTTAACGGGGGGGCTGGGGGGCTATAGCACTACCCCCATAATCTTTGATTTGGGGGTAGGTACATGGACACCCCAGGTAAAAAGCGAGGCATTCGACCTGTCCGCTTTTTACAATCTCCGTATCAATTGTTAAACTTAATGACATAGAATTAAAACCACCATGTGTTAGTATTCGAGGCTAAATTACGAGGGACAGACGAGCAGTACGCCATCTTAGATGAGATGATTCGTACTGCCCGTTTCGTGCGTAATAGTTGCCTGAGATACTGGATGGATAACAAAAGGGTCAACAGGTATGATTTGAACAAGTATTGCAAAATACTCAGAGAACAATTTGAATGGTGCAAAAAACTTTCAGCGCAAGCCTGTCAAGCTAGTGCTGAAAGAGCTTGGAGTGCTATTGCTAGATTCTTTGATAATTGCAAGAAAAAGGTTCCGGGTAAGAAAGGCTTCCCACGTTTTAAGAAACATCGAACACACGGCTCAGTCGAGTACAAGGTTGATGGATGGGTGTTATCGGATGACCGATTAACCATTACATTTAGGGATGGCTTTAAGGCTGGAACTTTTAATATGTGGGGAACTCGCGATTTGCATTTTTACCAGAAAGAGCAAATTAAGCGCGTTCGTGTCGTGCGTCGAGCCGATGGATATTACGTTCAGTTTTCCATCGACCAAGAGCGAAATGAACAACATAAACCCACAAATCGGATGGTAGGCATAGATGTTGGTTTAAACTATTTCTACACTGACTCTGATGGTAAAAAAGTAGAAAACCCTCGGT